>DATEKT010000144.1:0-6866 GCA_035277305.1 Steroidobacteraceae bacterium
CAGGGGCTGGCCACCGAGATCAATCGGGCGAAGACCGCCAACGAATGGGGCAGGGCGGCGGCGCTGGCGGCGGAAATGAAGAAGCTCGGCGGGATCCTCGGGGTGCTGTCGCTGCAGCCGGAGGCATTTCTACGCAAGGGCCGCTCGGGGCTGGCCGACGGCGACGTCGAGCGGCTGATTGCAGAGCGCCGCGCGGCGCGCACGGCACGGAACTTCAAGGAGTCGGACCGGATCCGCGACGAGCTCGCGCAGGCAGGAATCGTCCTGGAAGATAAGCCCGACGGCACAACGACTTGGCGGCGCGGCTAGGTGAGGGCGGCGGACGACCGGGAATCACTGGCGAGCGCTGCGGTCTTTCCGTATTATTCGCGCCCCCGGTACATGGCGGGGCATGGCGCAGTCTGGTAGCGCATCTGCTTTGGGAGCAGAGGGTCGGGGGTTCGAATCCCTCTGCCCCGACCACTCGGCAACGGATCGTGCGCCCGTAGCTCAGCTGGATAGAGCACCGGCCTTCTAAGCCGGGGGTCGCAGGTTCGAGTCCTGCCGGGCGCGCCAGATGCGCGACGGCAGGCAAGTTTGGACGATGGTGGACGTAGCTCAGTTGGTAGAGCCCCGGATTGTGATTCCGGCCGTCGTGGGTTCGAGTCCCATCGTCCACCCCATCTCCTGGATGGACACAAGGATCGCGTGGGCTGTTAGCTCAATTGGTAGAGCAGCTGACTCTTAATCAGTTGGTTATAGGTTCGAGTCCTATACGGCCCACCAACTTTCGAACAAGAACAACGATCCCAGGCAGGGACCCGCGATGAAACCAATCATGCATGCAATGGCTGTGGCGCTGCTTTCGCTCCTGGTCGTGGAGCCGACGCATTCAGCCGGCGAAGAAAGTGTGTTCATCGAATTCGAGCGCGAGGCGCACGGTACCTTCCTCGGGACCACGACGGTCTTCGTGCGAGTCAAGGACGGCTACAAGTGCAAAGCCAGTCAGGGTTTCTTCGGCCAGAAGAAGCTCGCGACGCTCGACAAGGGCAACCCGCTCGTCTCGTCCAAGAACGAGCATGGCGTTGCCGAGGCGCCGAGCGATCAGTTTCGAGTGCTGATCCGCACGATCGGCGGTAACCGGCGCTGCGACGTGGTTGCCAGCTTTTCCGCAAAGTCGGGGGAGCGATACAAGCTCACCTCGCGCAGCGACTTCCCTACGATCGGCGACCAGAGTTGTTCAGCCGACGTGTCGGTCATGCAGGATGGCGCGTTCAAGAAAATGGAATTCAGCGAATACAGCGAGTGCCGCTAACGCAGCTGTCTGCGGGGCGAGTAATCCGTTACGCGCAACGTCCGGTCCTGCACCTCGCCGACGAGATTCCCGTACTTCGCCGCCGTCTCCTTTTTGATGTCCTTCCATTCCTGGTCGGCCATGAACTTCGCCCAGCGATCCTTCATCGTCGCCTCATCCGACCACTCGAGCAGGTAGACGAACTCGGTACGCGCGCCGTTCTTCGCTTCCCACATCGCGACGATGTGGAAGTCGTACTTCGCCATGATGCGCATCGCGTGATCGCGAAAGCGGTCGTGGAACGCCTGCTTGTTGTTGTCGAAGATCTCGTAGATACGCAACTGGTGGACGACGTCGGCGAGCGTCGTCAGCGGAAGAAGTAGTAGGGTGAGCAAGAGTGCCAGGCTGAAGCCTGACCCACACAGTTTCATGACTGATCCTCCTGGGACGGACCAGCGCAGTCTACTTCAGTAGGGAGGCGGCGAACGGGCTGGCCGGAGCGGTCACGACGTTCGCAACGCGCGGCTTGGTCGCTTCCAGCACGCGCGCGAGGTCCGAACGCGCCAGCGGCTTGGTGATGTAGTCGTCCATGCCGGCGGCGAGGCAGCGCTCGCGGTCGCCCTGCATCGCGTTCGCGGTGAGCGCGACGATCGGCAGACGCGTCGCGGGAGAGTCACCGATGCGCGTCGCGCCTTCCCACTGCCGGATCGCGCGCGTCGCTTCGAATCCGTCCATCTCAGGCATCTGGCAATCCATGAACACGATGTCGAAGGGGATGCTCTGGACCATCTTCAGCGCTTCGTGACCGTTGTTCGCAACGTCCACGCGGCAACCGAGGCGTTCCAGCATGCGCACGGCAAGCTTGGCATTGACCACGTTGTCTTCTGCGAGCAGCACGCGGCGCGGCATGAGCTTCATCGTCTCCACGAGCTGCTCCGGCGACGAGCGCGAGCCGGTCGCCGCGTTCGGCGCATGCGAAGCATCTTCGCCGATCGTGCGCGGCGCGGCGTTCATCGCCGACTGCAGAACGTTCAGCAGCTGCCGCGCGCGCACCACGGGCTTGACCATCACCGCGAAGAAGCCCGCGTCATGAAAGCGCTTCGAGTTCGTCTGGCCGGCGGAGGAGAGCATGACCATCGCGGTGTGCTCGAACTCGCGGTCCGACGCGATCTGCCGGCCGAGCATCAGCCCGTCGACATCCGGCATCATGTGATCGATCAGCGCGAGCCGGTATGGGTTGCCCGCTGCCGCCGCGCTACGCAGCGCGTCGAGTGCGTCGCTGGCACCGTTGACGCAGTCATGCTCGACGCGCCAGCTCGTGAGCTGCCGCGACAAGACGCGGCGGTTGATCTCCAGGTCGTCGACGATCAGCACACGGCCGTTCGTCGTGAACGTCGGCGGCAACATCAGCGTGGCAGAGCGCGCAACGCGCAGCGGCAGGCGGAACCAGAACGTCGAGCCGCCGCCTTCGCGTCCGCTCATGCCGATCTCGCCGCCCATCATCTCGACGAGGCTCTTGGAGATCGCAAGTCCCAGGCCCGTGCCGCCGTAACGGCGCGTGGTCGAGGAATCGGCCTGGCTGAAGCGCTTGAACAGCAGATGCTGGCGATCGGCCGGCACGCCGATGCCGGTGTCGCTGACGCTGAGCACGAGGTGTTGCACGCCTTCGGTGCCCTCGCGCGAGCGATGCTCCTCGAGGCGCACGGCGACGTGCACGTAGCCTTGCTCGGTGAACTTGAGGCCGTTGCCGACGAGATTCAGCAGCACCTGGCGTACGCGGCCGCAGTCGCCGATCAGGCCGCGCGGCACGTTGTCCGCGATCTCCAGTGCGAGCTCGATCTTCTTCTCTTCGGCGCGCGCCGCGAGCAGGTCGAGCACTTCCTCGACCGCCTGGTCGAGGTCGTAGGCGACGTCCTCGAGCTCGATGCGGCCGGCTTCGACCTTCGAGAAGTCCAGGATGTCGTTGATGATCACCAGCAGGCTCTCGGCGGAGCCGCGGATCGTGCGGGCGAAATCGGTCTGCTCGGCGTCGAGCTTCGTGTCGAGCAGCAGGTTGCTGAAGCCGATGACGCCGTTCATCGGCGTGCGGATTTCGTGGCTCATCGCGGCGAGGAACTCGCTCTTCGCGCGATTCGCCGCTTCGGCTTCGTCGCGGGCTTCGGTCAGCTGCTGACCGTGCGCGTCGATGCGCACGAAAGCTTCATCGAGCGTATGCGCGAGCTCGCCGAGCTCATCGTTCTGCGCCACACGCTCCAGGGCGGTCGTATCGCCCGAGCGCCGCTTCTCGACCGCGGCCCTGATGCGATCCACCGGGCGCAGCACGTAATGACGCAGCTGACGCCACGCTGCCAGCGACAGCAGCACGACGACGACAAACAGTCCGCTGGCAACCTGCATCGCGTCGTGAATCAGATCGCGACGAATCGCGCGCACGTCCATGCGCACCAGCACCGCGCCGTGCTGCTCGCGGTCGGTCCCCACCAGCGTGCCGTTGATGTTGATCGGCGCGATGAAATCGAAATCCGCACCGTCGAGGTGCGAAACGAAGCGCTCGTGCCCACCGATCACGCGCTGCAGATCCACGGCCGTATGCAGCGTCGGATCGCGATCGGCCTGCCGCTCGATCAGGTTCGAGCGACTGGCCGCGATGACCCGCTGGTGCTCGTCGACGACGACGATCAACGAGGTATCCGGCGACACGCTGACGGCGAGCACGACGTGCTGCAGTTCCCGGGGTTCGTCGAGACTTTCGGTCCCGACGCTGACGGTATCGATGAGCTGTACGGCGCGATATCGCAGCTGGCGCATGAGCTGCGCCTCGATGCTGACATAGGCCAGGACGCCGATCGCGATCGCCGCGAGGATGCCGATCGCGAGCAGCGGCACCATCACCTTGTTGCGCAGCGGACGAAGGGTGCGCGGGTTCATGGCTGCGCGGCGCGAGCGGCCGGATCGCCGTTCAACAAGTCGTGATCGGTGTGCGCAGCGGAAAGCAGTTGCTGTTCCTTCAGCAGTTGCGAAACGCGCGCGATGACGCCAGAGAGCGTCGAATCCTTGCCGAGGAATCGCTGCTGGTCTGAGAGCGGCACGAGCGTGATGCCGCTCTGCAGCCCCTGGCGGAATTCTTCGGGAGTGACACGCTCGCGCTCCGCCATGATCCGCCACGCTTCGTCGGGATGCTCCTGCGCGTAGCGCACGGCGCGGTAGAAGGCGCGGATCACGCCGGCGACGTCGTCGGGACGTTCGCGGATGACTCTTTCATCGAGCGCGAGCACGTCGCAGATCTCGCCCGGGATCCGTGCGCTGGAAAAGATCGGGCGTGCGAGGCCGGCGCTCTCGATCTCCGTGCTGTTCGGCGGGTAGGACGTGATGGCGTCGACCTTGTTCGAGCGCAGCGCTTCCGCCATGTCCGCCGTGCGCACGTAGACGAGCGTGACGTCCTGCATCGTCATGCCGTTCAATTCCAGCGCGCGCGTGATGACGAACTTGTCCAGCGGCGAGAGGTCCGTGCCGATGCGACGCCCGCGCAGACCGCGCACGTCCGGGATCTCGGGGCGTGCCAGTACCATGTCGGCGCCGTCGGAGAAGTCGATCACCATCGGCACCTGCATCTTGCGGTTCAGCTGGTCGCGGTTCTGCAGGACCTGGAACAGCGAGAACGTGCCGCCGTCGATCTTGTCGTGCTCGAAGGCGCGCTGCGTGTCGTTCACGGCGACGAATTCGATGAGGCGCACTTCCACGCCTTCCTCGGCGAAGAAGCCTTTCTCCTGCGCGAGGTGCAGGAATTCGAACGGCGGCCAGCGGATCAGCGCGATGCGCAACGGCGGCTCGTAGGAACTGCAGCTGGCGAGTCCCAGGAGAGCTGCGGCGGCGAACAGCACGCGCGCCAGTTTTGAGATCGGGTTCACAAAAGTCGCTTGGTGGCCAGAACCGTGTCCGTTCAGGTATCGGCCCGGCGTTGCGAGTCTTGATGGCCCCCGTCGGGTATACTCCGCGCCCCCGCGAAAGTGGCGGAACTGGTAGACGCGCTGGATTTAGGTTCCAGTGGGCAACCCCCGTGAGGGTTCGAGTCCCTCCTTTCGCACCAGCCGCTTTGGGAAGTGCGGGCGTGTGGCACAATCACACTCGTTAAGTTACTGATTCACATAAGCCAATATTCGCGAAGAGGGGTCTTCGGTCCATGCAGGTTTCGGTAGAGTCGACCGGCACGCTCGAGCGCCGGATGGAAGTCCAGGTGCCCGCCGTCGAGATCGACAAGGCGGTGGATGAGCGGCTGCAGCGGCTGAGCCGCACGGTGCGGCTGAAAGGGTTCCGGCCCGGCAAGGTGCCGGTGAAAGTCGTGCGCCAGCAGTTCGGCCAGCAGGTTCGCCAGGAAGTGCTCGGCGATGTGGTGCAGTCGAGTTTTGCCGAGGCGGTCGAGCAGGAAAAGCTCACGCCCGCCGGCGGCCCGCGCATCGAGCCGATCAACATCGGCGAGGGCGACCTGAAGTACCGCGCGGTCTTCGAGATCGTGCCGCAGATCGAGCTGAAGGGTCTCGACACTCTGCCCGTCGAGCGTCCGGTGGCCGAGGTTTCCTCCGCGGACGTCGACGCCATGATCGAGAACCTGCGCGAGCAGAAGCCGACGTTCGCGAGCGTCGAGCGTGAAGCGCGCGACACCGATCGCGTCACCGTGGATTTCGCCGGCACGATCGACGGCGAGGCCTTCGAAGGCGGCAGCGGAGAGAACATTCCGATCGTGCTCGGCGCCGGCCGCATGCTCGCCGAATTCGAAGCCGGCCTCATCGGCGCGCGCGCCGGCGAGCAACGCACGGTTCCCGTGACGTTTCCGGCGAACTACGGCGCTCCGGCGCTGGCCGGCAAGGTTGCCCAGTTCGCCATCACCGTGAAGTCGGTCGAAGAGCGTCACCTGCCGGAGCTCGATGACGAGTTCTGCAAGGTGTACGGGGTGGAAGAGGGCGGCATCGCGCAGCTGCGCAAGGAAGTCGAAGAGAACATGCGTCGCGAATTGAGCGACGCGGTCCGCCAGCAACTGAAGAAGCAGGTGCTGGACGGTCTCGCCGCAGCGAATCCGATCGAGCTGCCGAAATCGATGATCGATGCGCAGGTGCGCGATCTGCAGGTCGACGCGGGGCGCCGCATGGGCGCGCGCGACGCGTCGCAGTTGCCGCCGCCCGAAGCGTTCCAGGATGCCGCTCGCCGCCGCGTGCAGCTGAGCTTGCTGGTCGGCGAAGTCATCAAGAGCGCGAACATTCAGGTCAATCAGTCGCAGGTGCAGGCGCGGTTCCAGGAACTGGCGCAGCAGTACCCGGATGCACTACAGGCCGTGGAGCAGTATCGGAGCAACCCGCAGATGCGCCGGCAGATGGAAGCAGCCGTGCTCGAGGATCAGGTGGTCGACTGGCTGCTGGAGCGCGCCCGTGTGACCGACAAATCGTCCTCGTTCAAGGAGATCATGAAATTCGGCGCGTAGCGCGCCTACGCCGGATGACCGGGTGGCCGGCACCCGTGCGCGTGACGTAATCTCTTATCCGCACTCCTCAAAACGCATGTCAACCATGATGAATCTCGTTCCGATGGTCGTCGAGCAGAC
>DATEKT010000145.1:0-17569 GCA_035277305.1 Steroidobacteraceae bacterium
CACTTCGTCGCGCACGCTCTTCGGCACGTCCTCGAGGTCCTTGCGGTTGCGCGCTGGCAGCAGCACCTTGCGAATGCCAGCACGATGCGCAGCCACCGTCTTCTCCTTGATGCCGCCGACAGGCAGCACCAGGCCGCGCAGGCTTACCTCACCAGTCATCGCCACGCTGTCGGCGATCGTGCGGTTGGTGAACAGCGACACCAGCGCTGTGAACATCGCCACGCCGGCGCTCGGCCCGTCTTTCGGGATCGCGCCCGCCGGCACGTGGATGTGCACGTCGCTCTTGTCGAGCGTGCCCGCGTCGAAGCCAAGGCGCGACGCCTGCGACTTCACCAGCGACAGTGCGGCCTGCGCACTCTCCTTCATGACATCGCCGAGCTGACCGGTGAGGATCAGCCGGCCGCTGCCCGGCACGCGCGTCGCCTCGATGAACAGGATGTCGCCGCCGACCGGCGTCCAGGCGAGGCCCGTGGCGACGCCCGGTACGCTGGTGCGCATTGCAACCTCGCTCTCGAAGCGCGCCGCGCCGAGGATCGGCGGCAGATCGCCGACGTCGATCGTCGCATGCTCGATCGAGCCTTCGGCGATGCGCACCGCGACGTTGCGCAGAACCGCGCCGATCATGCGCTCCAGGTTGCGCACACCCGCTTCGCGCGTGTGATCGCGCGCGATCTGTCGCAACGCTGCGTCAGTGATCGTCGCCTGTTCCTCCTTGAGACCATTCGCTTGGAGCTGCCGTCGCATCAGGTAGCGCTTGGCGATCTCCACTTTCTCTTCCTCGGTGTAGCCGGTGAGCTCGATGACTTCCATGCGGTCGCGCAGCGGCCCGGGAATCGTGTCGAGCATGTTCGCGGTCGCGATGAACATGACCTTCGACAGGTCGAAGGGCAGACCGAGGTAGTTGTCGCGGAACGTGTTGTTCTGCTCCGGATCGAGCACCTCGAGCAGCGCCGAGGATGGATCGCCCTGGATGCCGGCGCCGAGCTTGTCGATCTCGTCGAGCATCAGCACCGGGTTGCGCGTGCCGGCCTTGCGAATCGCCTGCACGATGTTGCCCGGCAACGCGCCGATATAGGTGCGTCGATGGCCGCGGATCTCCGCTTCGTCGTGCACGCCGCCGAGGCTGACGCGCGCGAACTTCACGCCGAGCGCCCGCGCGATGCTCTGGCCGAGGGAAGTCTTGCCGACGCCCGGCGGGCCGACGAAGCACATGATCGGGCTGCGGCCCTGCGGATTGAGCTTGCGGACCGCGAGGTACTCGACGATGCGCCGCTTGATCTTCTCGAGGCCGTAGTGGTCTTCATCGAGCACGCGACGCGCCTTCTCGATATCGATCGCTTCCTCGTCCACTTTCGCCCACGGCAGCTGCAGCATCCAGTCGAGCCAGGTGCGCAGCAGCGAGTACTCGGCGCTCGCGTCGGACATGCGCTCCAGCCGCTTGAGCTCCTTGCGCGCCTGCTCCAGCGCTTCCTCCGGCATGCCGGCCGCTTCGATGGACTTGCGCAGCTCGGCGATCTCCTCGCCGGACTCGCCTTCCTCGCCCAGCTCCTTGCGGATCTGGTGCAGCTGCTCGCGCAGCAGCGCTTCCTTGTGGCGCTCATCGATCGCATCGCGCGTCTGCTCTTCGAGCTGGCGCTGCAGACGCAGCACCTCGATGCGCTTCGTCAGCAGCTCGGTGACATGGTCGAGGCGTGCTTTGAGATCGAGCGTCTCCAGCAACTGCTGCTTGTCGCTCGACTTGACGTCCATGAAGCTGGAAATGAGATCGGCCAGCGTCGAGGGCGACTCGACCGCCTGGATCGCGTTCGCGAGCTCGGCCGGCGCCTGCGGCAACAGCGACACCGCTTCCGCGGCTAGACGCTTCACATTCAGCGCGCGCGCTTCGATCTCGCTCGTCGTCGGCGAATCGGGCAGGAACTCGACGCGCGCGACCATGAACGGCAAGCCGCTCTGCCAGTCGAGCACGCGGAAACGACGCTCGCCCTGGACCACCAGGTGATGCGTGCCGTCCTGACCGGTGACATAGCGCACGATGCTCGCGGCCGTACCGACCTTGTGCAGGTCGCTGCCGGTCGGCGACTGCAGGTCCGGATCCTGCTGCAACAGGAAGCCGACCTTGCGCTCGGCGCGCACCGCTTCCTGGGCAGCCGCGAGCGAGCGCTCGCGATTGATCGCGACCGGCACCACGGTGCCGGGAAACAGCACCAGGTTGCGCACGGGCACGATGATCAGCATGTCGTCCGAGACCGTCGAGGCCGCGGACTGGGAAGAAATTTCGTCTTTGCGTTCCGGCTCGTTCATTGAGGGGGCTCCGCTCAGCGCAGGTTGAAGCGCAGGACCAGGCATCCGTTCGTGTAACTTTGTTCCGTCAGCTCGTAGCGCGCCGCGGGCAGCGCAATGCGCCGCTCGAAGCGCCCGTAAGGAATCTCCAGCCGATGTAATGCCGTCGCGGTTCGCTGCACCGGCAGGGCGCGTGCCGCTGCTATCACCAGCAAGCCAGCCTCCGCATGCACGTCGATCAGCTCCGGCGGAACGCCCGGCAAGGCCACCGTCACCTGCACCTCATCCCCATAAGCAACGATGTCTACGGGGGGTTCCCAGCGCGGCTGCGCCTCCACGGCGCGGCCGAAGCGGAAGAACTGACGTTGCAGCCGTTGCGCCTGTTCGAGCATTTCGCACGCTTCGGCCCACATCCAGGCGGGCGGGTTTCGGATAGCCATAAGTCAAAGATCCCTGTGGGACATGGCGGGGTAGGTGGGGTCGCAATGCAGGGAGTCAAGCGCGGAGCCGCTATGCTAGGTTCCATGCCCCGCCGCGCCTTCGATGCCGACTTCTACCGCCGCTTCTATTTCAACCCCCGCACGCAGGTGACTTCGCGCGCCGAAACCGTCGCGCGCGCCCGGACCGTCGCCGCTCTCGTCGAGCATCTGGAGATCCCGGTGCGCACGATCCTCGACGCCGGCTGCGGGCTCGGCTGGATGCGCCGGCCGCTGCTGCGCGCGTTTCCTCGTGCGAGCTACACCGGCATCGAAGTGAGTCATCACGTGTGCGAGCGCTACGGCTGGACGCACGCGTCGATCGCGTCGTATCGCACGAGCAAGCGCTTCGATCTCGTGATCTGCGACGACGTGCTGCAGTACCTCACTGACACCGACGCTGCGCGCGCGATCGCGAATCTCGGGCGACTGTGTCGTGGCGCGCTGTTCCTGCAGGCACCGACGCGCGAAGACTGGGGTCGCAACGCGGATCGCTCCTGCAGCGACGAGGACATTCACCTGCGCTCCACGTCCTGGTATCGCGCGCGGCTCGCACGCCGCTTCCGGCATGCCGGTTTCGGACTCTATGTTCGCCGTAGCGTGCCGCTGCTCCAGTGGGAGCTGTCACGCGCAGAGCACTGACGGCCGGGCCAATAGAACGAAAGGGCACCCCATTATTCGATTTTGGGCAAACCCAAGAAAAAGCTAAGTCTCACCGAAGCAAACCCTGTCACTTTCTGGCCCGTTGCCGCGTCATCGCTGGCAGGCATCGCTTTTTTTCACGCCGGCTTCACGCTGCGTGCGACTGTTCTCTCACGGCACGGTCTTAATCTGCGTCCCGTGGTTCGATGCGATGCAAGTTCACCGGTTGAATGCTTGGGTTCACCGGTCAACGCATCCGGCGGAACGGGTCCTGCGTAAGGCAGGACAACGATTCCACGCGCGGCGGTCATGAATGTCATTCCCGCCACCGCGTTTATCGCCGGGCTCGCTTCGATGAGAGTAGCCACACCGACGAACAACTGGCAGTACGAAATAGGTAGAAGGCAGATCGTGTCATGGAGTCCGCGAAACAACTGAAGCTCGTTGCACTCGCCGTGCTGGCCGCGGCACTGGTCCTGCCGGTGTCTCATGCCAGCGCACAGGATGACGCGTGGCGCACCTGGGCGGCCGAGAGCGAGAACAGCGGTGTTCGGCTCCACATCGACAACGACCTGTTCGCCTACCGCAACCTCGATCGCGATTACACCGGTGGCCTCGCGGTCACCTGGTCCGGCACTGCGGCGCGCGACGGCCTGCTGTCGCTCGACCCGCTGCTGACGCGTGTCGACGGTCTCGCCGAAAAACTGTTCGACAGCTCGCCGGCGGCGAGCGTGCGTCATGCGCGTCAGGTTGGCCTGATGGTATTCACGCCGAACGACATCCTTACCGACGAGGCGCAGCAGGCCGATCGGCCTTACGCGAGCCTGCTGTTCGCCTCGAACGGCCGTGTGCGAGTCGATGCCGACGACCGCGGCGCGTGGACCAGCAGCCTCACCGTGGGCTTCCTCGGTCTGCATGTCTCCGAAACGTTGCACGATCTCGTGCACGAAGCCGTGGGCTCGGAGAAGCCGCAGGGTTACGACCACCAGATCTCGGCCGGCGGCGAGCCGACCGCGCGCTACATGCTCGCGCGCCACAACCTGGTGTACGCGGATCCGACCGGTCGCATCGACGTGAAGACGACTGTTGCGGGCAGCGTGGGCTTCCTCACCGAAACCAGCGCCGCGGTCTCGATGCGCATCGGTCGCTTCGACACGCCGTGGTGGACGTTCTCGCCGGAGCTCGCGGATTACATCGCGGCCCCGACGCCGGTGGAATCGCTCGGCCAGCAGCGCGAGGTGTACTTCTTCGCCGGCGCCCGGGTGACGGCGCGTGCGTACAACGCGTTCCTGCAGGGCCAGTTCCGGCACAGCGACGTGCGCTACTCGTACTCCGAGATCGAGCCGCTCGTCGGTCATGCCTGGGTCGGCGTGATGACGCAACTGCTTCCGAATACCGAGCTGAGCTATGCGCTGCACTACCAGACCGCCGAGGTGCGTGACGGCAAAGCCGCACGCGACGCGTTCTGGGGCGGCGTGCAACTCGCTCACTCGTTCTGATTTTCTCCGCTGTTTCCCCAACCCCCTGACTGGCCCGCTTCGGCGGGCCTTTTTTTTAAGCCACCCCAAGAAATCGCATCGTTAACTGCGGGCTTTGGGATGTCAGTGGAAGCGATTTCTCGGGGACCCCGGCGAGAGCGAGCTACTCGACCTCAGCGTTTCTTGCGCCGCGTTTTCGGCAGCTTCACGCCTTTCAGGCCGGTGTGCTGAGTGCGGAACGGCTTCGACGGCTGAGACTGCTTCGACTTCTGTGCGGTCGCTTTACGTTTGCCCTCGTGTTCCGTGCCAGTGCCGGCGGGCTGCCACGCAGGGATCAGGTGTTGTTTGCCGGGGCCGATGAGATCGGCGCGTCCCATGCGTCGCAATGCCTCGCGCAGCATCGGCCAGTTGTTCGCGTCGTGCCAGCGCAGGAAGGCCTTGTGCAGGCGGCGCACCTTCAGGCCTTTCGGGATGTGCACCTCATCGCTGCCGTGCGTGACTTTGCGCAGCGGGTTCTTGCCCGAGTGCCACATCGCCGTCGCGGTCGCCATCGGCGAGGGCAGGAACGCCTGCACCTGGTCGGCGCGATAGCCGTTCTTCTTCAGCCACAGCGCCAGCTCGAGCATGTCCTGGTCGGTCGTGCCCGGATGCGCGGCGATGAAGTACGGAATCAGGTACTGCTCCTTGCCCGCTTCCTTCGAGTACTTCTCGAACAGCTCCTTGAAGCGGTAGTACGTGCCGACGCCGGGCTTCATCATCTTCGACAGCGGCCCTTCGCCGATCGCCTCCGGCGCGATCTTCAGATACCCGCCGACGTGATGCTGCACCAGCTCCTTGACGTACTCCGGCGATTCCACCGCGAGGTCGTAGCGCACGCCCGAGCCGATCAGCACTTTGCGAATGCCCGGCAGCGTGCGCGCGCGCCGGTACAACTTGATCAGCGGCATGTGATCGGTATTGAGATTCGGGCAGATGCCCGGAAAGACGCACGAGGGCCGGCGACAGGCCGATTCGATCTCGCGCGACTTGCACGCGAGCCGGTACATGTTCGCCGTCGGGCCGCCGAGGTCGGAGATGACTCCGGTGAAGCCGGGCACCGTGTCGCGCACGGCCTCGACCTCTTTGATGATCGAATCCTCGGAGCGGCTCTGGATGATGCGGCCTTCGTGCTCGGTGATCGAGCAGAACGTGCAGCCGCCGAAGCAGCCGCGCTGGATCGCGATCGAGAAGCGGATCATCTGGTACGCCGGAATCTTCGCCGTGCCGTACAACGGATGCGGCACACGCCGGTAGGGCAGCTCGTAAATCGCATCCATCTCTTTGGTCGTGAGCGGCAGCGGCGGCGGATTGAGCCACACGTCCAGGTCGCCGTGGCGCTGCACGAGCGCGCGCGCGTTACCCGGATTCGATTCGAGATGCAGGATGCGCGAGGCGTGCGCGTACAGCACCGGATCGTCGCGCACCGCTTCGTGCGGCGGCATGCGGATCACGGAGTGTTCGCGCTCCGCCGTCGGCACGTGACGATAGAAGCGCACGATCTTGACCGGCTCCTGCGGGCCGGTCTGCGGAGTCTTGCACGCGGGCGCGCTTTGAGTCTTCTCGCTCTGGGTCTTCGCGGCTTCCATCGCGTACGGATCGATCGCCGGATTCAACTTGCCCGGCTCGTCGATCGACGTCGAATCGATCTCGGTCCAGCCCGGCGGTGAGGTCTGACGCACGAACGCAGTGCCACGCAGATCCGTGATCTCGTCGATGCGCTCGCCTTTCGCGAGGCGATGCGCGATCTCGACGATCTGCCGCTCGGCGTTGCCGTACACGAGCATGTCGGCCTTCGCGTCGAGCAGGACCGAGCGCCGCACTTTCTCCGACCAGTAGTCGAAGTGCGCGATGCGCCGCAGGCTCGCCTCGATGCCGCCGACGATCACCGGCACGTCGTTGAACGCTTCGCGCGCGCGCTGGGCGTAGACGATCACCGAGCGATCGGGCCGCTGCCCGCCCGCGCCGTCCGGGGTGTACGCATCGTCGCTGCGGATGCGCCGATCCGAGGTGTAGCGGTTCACCATCGAATCCATGTTGCCGGCGGTGATGCCGAAGAACAGGTTCGGCCGTCCGAGCCGCGAGAAGTCGGCCGCCGAACGCCAGTCGGGCTGCGCGATGATGCCGACGCGGAAGCCCTGCGCCTCCAGCACCCGGCCGATGATCGCCATGCCGAAGCTGGGATGGTCGACGTACGCGTCGCCGGTCACGATGATGATGTCGCAGCTGTCCCAGCCCAGCGCTTCCATCTCCTCGCGCGACATGGGCAGGAACGGGGCGGTCCCGAACCGGGACGCCCAGTGCTTGCGATAGGAGAAGAGGTCGCGCGCCGGCAGCATGGGGCGCGGATTCTAGCCTAAACCCCGGTCAGAGCCTTTTTGCGCTGCGCTGACGTGACGGTCGAGACGTACGGAGAATCCCGATCGAAGAATCGCCACGGCTTGCGCGCCCAGTCCCCGGCGTAGTCCACGCCGATGCGCTCGCTGCGGGCCACCCGGGGCCGGCGATACGCCGCCGGCCGCTCGATCCACAGCGGGGCTTGCCGCAGGCTGACGCCGTTCAGCTCCCTATCTATATGCATGGCACGGCACAGCAGGCCTGGACCATGCGTGGTGTCGTCGATCCCCGTGACCGGCTCCAGCGCGCGAATCAGCACCGCGTGCGGCACGCCTTGCGCGGCGGTCACGACGTTCAGGCAATTCCAGAATCCGTAGATGAAATAGACGTACGCGTGGGCGGGCGGCCCGAACATCACCTCCGTGCGCTTGGTGCGGCCGCGCGCGGAGTGGGCGGCCAGGTCGCGCGGTCCTTTGTACGCCTCGGTCTCGACGATCCGGCCGACCTGCCGGCCCGCCGGCCCGGTGTGGACCAGGTGCATGCCGAGCAGATCGCGCGCGACGACGAGCGTCTCGCGGGAATAGAAGGAGAGGGGAAGCAGGGTGGCTGACGCGGGCATCGCGGCAGCTCTTATATAAGAGAAGAGGAGGTGCCGCTATTCCGCAGCTGGCCAGTGCGCCGCGATCTGCATTACGTCCAATTCAGCGGTGCCGGCCGCTGCATCGAGCGAGCGCACCTTGATGCGCATGAAGTCCAGCGAGCTGCCCTTCTCGAAGTAATGAAACACCGAGCTGCGCGACTCGTCGCGCAACGCGCGCGGCACGATGAACTCGTTGGTCGACTGCTCCTGCACGAGCGGCCCACAGCTGACTCGCGTGCCGCCGAACGCAACTGCGATGTGCGCAGCGTCCGCCATCCGCACGACCGACTTCAGCGTGATGCGAAAGCGCGGCTCCATGCCTTCGGGCGTCTCGAGAATGTCGACGTGCTCGCCCGCAGTCAGCCGCACGATCTTGCGGCGGCGATCGACACGCTGCGAATCGGAAACGCGAACCGTGGGAGCGTCGCTGTAGATGATCTTGCCGGGCGCCGGTGCAGCTGCGCGCTGCAGAGTCAGGGCATGGGCTACGCGCTGGCGATGCAGAAAAATAGCGGCGACCAGGCCACCCGTAACGGCGACTGCAAGGCACAGCAGCAGCGGCAGTTGCGCTGAGAGGAGGGAGCTGGAATCCATACCGACGAATCCGTGAACGGCAACTCTCTACAGCTATCGGCAGCGCCGGGCGCCGCTCGATGTGATCCGCGTCGAGTTTCCCGCATCGCGCCGCGCAGCGGCAGGGACTGGATCACGCCCCGGCGCGCCGGCCACTTAACAAAACCCGGTTGCGCCGGGCAAAAGCCCGACCTACCCTCCGCCATCGATTTCAATCGCTCGATCGGGGGAAGTGTCCATGTATACCGTTTCCCGTCGCTCCCGCTGGCCGGGTGCACTCGTTGCTCCTTTGTTCGCAGGCATGCTCGCGCTCGGTGCGTGTAAGAAGCACGAGCCCGCGCCGGCCCCCGAGCCGCAGAGCCCGATCTCCGCGGATGCGAAGAAAGCGGCGGAGCAGATCACCGCCGACTACCTGCGTGCACAAATTACCAAGCTGTCCTCGGACGAGTTCGAAGGCCGCGGGCCCGCGACGCCGGGCGACGAGAAAACGCGCCAGTACATCGTCGAGCAGCTGCAGGATCTCGGCTTCTCGCCCGGCGGACCCGACGGCCGCTGGCAGCAATCCTTCAATGTCGTCGGCATCACGGCGGAAATGCCGAAGCAGTGGAGCTTCAGCAAGGGCGGCAAGAAGACGTCCTTCAAATGGTGGGACCAGTACATCGCGGGCAGCGGCGTGCAGAGCGAAACGGGTTCGGTCAAGAACGCCGAAGTCGTGTTCGTCGGCTACGGCATCCAGGCGCCGGAGTACGGTTGGGACGACTTCAAGGGCCAGGACCTGAAAGGCAAAGTGCTGCTGATGCTGAACAACGATCCGGACTGGGATCCGAATCTGTTCGCCGGCAACACGCGGCTCTATTACGGCCGCTGGGTCTACAAATATGAGAGCGCGGCGCGGCAGGGCGCAGCCGGCGCGATCATCGTGCACACCACGCCTTCAGCCGGCTATCCGTTCCAGGTCGTGCAGACCTCGTGGAGCGGCGAGCAGGTCGAAGTGCCGGCGGAGAGCGAGCCGCGCGTCCAGGTGAGAGCATGGATGACCGAGGACGCGTCGCGTCAGCTGGTGAAGCTCGCGGGCCAGGATCTCGACAAGCTGATCGAGTCGGCGAAGTCGAAGGACTTCAAGCCGGTGTCGCTCGGCATCACCACCTCGCTCGACTTCAAGAACAAGATCAAGAAGTCGCAGACCGCGAACGTGTACGGCGTGCTGAAGGGAAGCGACGAGAGGCTCGCGGACCAGTACGTGATCTTCAGCGCGCATCACGATCATCTCGGCGTCGGCGAGCCGGATGCCGAGGGCGACAAGATCTACAACGGCGCGATGGACAATGCCTCGGGCGTGGCGCAGCTGCTGGCGCAGGCGAAAGCTTTCCGCGCGCTGCCGAGGCCGCCGAAGCGCTCGATCATGATGCTGTTCGTCGCGGCCGAGGAGCAGGGACTGCTCGGCTCGAAGTACTACGCCGGGCACCCGACGATCCAGCCCGGCAAGATCGTCGCGAACATCAACTACGACGGCGGCAACATCTGGGGCAAGACCAAGGACATCATCTTCGTCGGCAAGGGCAAGTCGACGATCGATGAGTACGTCGAGGCGATCGCCAGGGCGCAGGACCGCCACGTCGTTCCCGACCAGTTCCCGGATCGCGGCTTCTTCTACCGCTCCGACCAGTTCAGCTTCGCGAAGATCGGCGTGCCCGCGCTGTATCTCGACGCCGGCACGGAGTTCGTCGGCAAGCCTCCGGAATGGGGCAAGGAAGTGCACGAGGAATACGAGAAGAAGCACTACCACCAGCCGTCGGATGAGATCGACGACAGCTGGAACTTCGACGGCATGATCGAAGACGCGCAGCTCGGGTTCTACGTCGGCGTGAACGTCGCGAACGCAGCGCAGACGCCCACGTGGGTGCCGGGCGATGAGTTCGAGGCCGCGCGCAAGGCGGCGCTCGAGAAAGTGCAGAAGGAATAGGTCGGGAAACTACGCGGCCGGCTTGATGACGAAGCCGGCCCGCGGAAAATGCACCGCCACTTCGCCCACCTGCGGATCGCTGCGCTTGATCACCACTTCATAGGTCGACAGCGAGATCAGCTCGCCCACCACAGGATCGCGCCCGATGTCGTCGGGTGCGACCTGTACGCGCATGCCGGGCTTGCGGCCGAACGGATCGTTGGCGTCCGTGTGCTCTTCGACTTTCGGCGTCGCCGCCTTCGCGATCGCCAGCGCTTCCTGCGAGCTCAGATCGCTCGGCTGGCCGTGACCGATGCGCTCCATGCGTTGCATCCACGCGCGCAGCTTCGGCAGCTCGCCGAGCGGTGGCGTCGTGTTGCTCACGTTGGCGCTGACGAACCAGCACAGATGATGCGCTGAGCAGTCGACGAGCGTCGGATGCTCGCCGCACAAATATGCGCGGCCGTCGACGAGCATCGCTTCGAGCCACGCGAACTGCGGGCGCAGCTGGTCGAGCAGCACCGGCACCATTGCCTTGAGCCGGTCGAGATCCAGCTCGCGGCCCATCAGCTTGCCGCGATCTTCCGCGAAGCCTTCCGGCAACGAGCGCGGCGCGAGCCCGAACACCATGCCGACGATCGGCGAGAACAGCGTGCGGTCGAGATAGAACGACAGCGCGTTCGCGGTGCCCGCGTCGGTGCCGCGATAGAAACTCGGCTCCGGAAAGCGCCGCTCCAGCTCGCGCAGGATGCATTGCGTGTCGCAGTAGATGTCGGCGCCGATCTGCATCACCGGCGTTTTGCGATAGCCGCCGGTCAGCGGCACGAGATCCGGTTTCGGCATGATCACTGGGATCGTCACGGAGCGCCACGCCAGGCGCTTGATGCCGAGCGCCTTGCGAACTTTCTCGGCATACGGCGACATCGGATAGTGATGCAGGATGACGTCGGTCATGGCGGCTCGCAGTCAAAAGAAACGTCGGTGTCGGTACATCCTAGCTGAGATGCCGGGTCGAACGGCGTAAAGTTGGCGGCCTATGAAAACGCCCCTCCGCGCAGTCTGCCTCGCCGCCGCTCTCACTCTCACGAGCGGTGTCGCCGCCGCCAAAACCGTCAAGCCGCCGCTGCACGGGCAGAACTGGGTCGCCGTCACCGGCAAGCCGCTCGCGGCGACTGCGGGCGCGACCATCTTCATCAAGGGCGGCAACGCGGTCGACGCCGCGTGCGCGATGATCGCCGCAACTTCCACGATGTGGGACACGCTCAGCTGGGGCGGCGAGACGCAGGCGCTGATCTACAACCCGCACACCGGCAAGGTCATCGGCGTGAACGCGCTCGGTGCTGCGCCGACGGGCGCGACGCCGGAGTTCTTCAAGAGTAAAGGTTACGAATATCCGCCGGAGTTCGGGCCGCTCGCGGCGGTGACGCCGGGCACGCCCGGCGGAATCATGGTGATGCTCGCCGAGTACGGCAAGCTCAGCCTCGCCGAAGTGCTCGCGCCCGCGATCGAGATGGCCGACGGTTATCCGATCGAAGCGCAACTCGCGGACACGATCGAGAAGTACAAGGACCAGCTGCGCCAGTGGCCGGAATCGAAGCGCACGTTTCTCGTGCACGACGGCCAAGGCCAGGACAAGAGCAAACGTGCCGCTCCGGTCGCGGGCGAAACTTTCCGGCAACCGGATCTCGCCGCGACGCTGCGCAAGCTCGTCGAAGCCGAGGCGCAGGCGCTGAAGGCCGGCAAGAATCGCAAGGACGCGATCATGGCCGCGTACGACCGCTTCTACAAAGGCGACATCGCGCAAGAGTTTTCGCGCGGCTCGAAGGAAGTCGGCGGTCTGCACACGCCCGAGGATCTCGCGAACTGGCGCGTCTATCTCGAAGAGCCGGTCAGCACCAACTACAAGGGCGTCGAGGTCTACAAGCTCACACACTGGGTGCAGGGCCCGGTGATGCTGCAGACGCTGAACATCCTCGAGAACTTCGATCTGAAATCGATGGGCTACAACAGCGCACGCTACATCCACACGCTGTACCAGGCGATGAATCTCGCGTTCGCGGATCGCGATTTCTATTACGGCGACTCGCGTTTCCCGCCGGAAGAGCCGATTCGCGGCTTACTGTCGAAGGACTACGCGCGCACACGCGCCAAGCTGATCGGCGAGGACAGCAACAATCCCGACGCGCGTCCCGGCGATCCGTATCCGTTCCAGGGCGGCAGCAATCCGTTCAAGGCTTCGCTCGACAAGTGGCACACCGTGAAGGAGCGGCCGAACAAGCCGAAGCCGGCAGAATGGAGCCCGACGGCACTCGCCGAGTTCGATCGCACGTTCCGCGCCGGCACGACCAGCGTCGAGGCCGCGGACAAGGAAGGCTGGGTGGTGTCGGTCACGCCGAGCGGCGGCTGGGTGCCCGCGGTCATCGCCGGCAAGACCGGTATCGGCATGAGTCAGCGCATGCAGAGCTTCGTGCTCGATGCCGCGGAGAATCCGTTCAACGTCGTCGCGCCCGGCAAGCGTCCGCGCGCGACGCTCACGCCTTCACTCGCGCTGAAGGACGGCAAGCCGATGCTCGCGTTCGCCGTGCAGGGCGGCGACACGCAGGATCAGAACCTGCTGCAGTTCTTCCTCAACGTTGTGGAGTTCGGCATGACCGTGCAGGAGGCATCCGAAGCGGCCAACATCACCAGCTACCAGATGCGCGATTCGTTCGGCGCGCATGAATCGTTCCCCGGTCGCATCACGCTGACGAACTCGATTCCGGACTGGGTGCGCACCGACCTCACGCGCAAGGGCTACAAGCTCGAGTTCACGCAGATGAACTCCGGGCCCATCACCGCGATCTACGTCGATCGCGAGCACGGCTCGCTATGGGGCGCCGCCTCCTACCACGGCGAAGACTATGGAATCGCGTGGTAGCCTGACGATCCGTCCCGCCACACTGGCGGACACCGCCGAGCTGGGCGGCCTCATCGCCCGCTCGGCGCGCGAGCTCAGCGCCGGCGACTACACGCCCGAGCAGATCGAAGGCGCGCTGCTCGGCGCGTTCGGCATCGATACGCAGCTGATCCTGGACGGCACCTACTTCGTCGCTGAGGCGGACGGGAAACTGGTCGCATGCGGCGGCTGGAGCAAGCGGCGCACGCTCTTCGGCAGCGACGCCCGCAGCGGCCGCGATGCAGCCGAGCTGGATCCTGCGACGGACGCAGCGAAGATCCGCGCATTCTTCGTCGACCCCGCGTACGCGCGCCGCGGCCTGGGCTCCGCGATCCTGGAGCGGTGCGAAGCAGAGGCGCGCGCCCGCGGCTTCCGGCGTTTCGAGATGATGGCCACGCTGCCGGGCGCGAAGCTGTACGCGCGATACGGCTACAGCGGCACCGAGCGCATCCAATACGAGGTGCGGCCGGGCGTCATGATCGACTTCATCCCCATGAGCAAGTAGGCTCGATAAGCACAACGATTCGATTCTGACGGGATTGGGGGGTCGCATGATTCGCTCGACGATGCAGCGGGTGACGCTGTCCAGCAATGCGCTGCTGGAGCGCGCCGGCAAGATCTATCCGCAATCCGAAGTCGTCAGCCGCCTGCCCGACAAGTCGTTGCACCGCTACAAGTTCGCGGATTTCTATCGCCGCTCGCGGCAACTCGCCGCTGCGCTGCTCGCGGCCGGATTGCAGAAGGGCGATCGCGTCGCGACGCTGAGCTGGAATCACTACGCGCACTTCGAGTGCTACTTCGGCATTCCCGCGGCCGGCGGCGTGCTGCACACGCTGAACCTGCGGCTCGCGCCGGAGGAGATCGCGTGGATCGCCAATCACGCGGAAGATCGGTTCCTCGTCGTCGACGATTGCCTGCTGCCGCTGCTCGCGAAATTCCAGGACCAGGTGAAGTTCGAGAAGATCATCGTCGTGCCGCTCACCGGCGCGCCGGTGCCGCCGCAGTTCGTCGACTACGAGAAGTTCCTCGCGAACGCGCCCGCGGACTTCGAGTACCCGGAGCACGACGAGGATGATCCGATCGCGATGTGCTACACGTCCGGCACGACCGGGCGGCCGAAAGGCGTCGTCTACTCGCATCGCTCGATGGTGCTGCACACGCTGGTCGGCAATCAGCCCGATCACTGGAATCTCGCCGCCAAGGACAGCGTGCTGCCGGTCACGCCGATGTTCCACGCGAACTGCTGGGGCATTCCGTACGGCGCCGCGATGATGGGCATCAAGGTGATCTTTCCGGGCCCGCATCTCGGCGCGGCCGATCTCATCGACCTGTTCATGCGCGAGAAGCCGACGTACTCGCTCGGCGTGCCGACGATCTGGATCTCGATCCTGCAACTGCTCGATGCGGAGCCGGAGCGTTATCGCATGCCGCCCGGCGTGCGCATGATCGTCGGCGGCTCGGCGGTGCCCGAATCGTTGATCCGCGGCTTTGCCCGGCACGGCGTGAGCGTGCTGCAAGGGTGGGGCATGACGGAGACCAGTCCGCTTGCGAGCGGCGCATTCGTCAAACCGGAGCTGCAGCACTACGACGAGGAGCAGCGCATCGGCCTCGCGACGACAGCAGGCGTGCCCGCACCGCTCGTCGATCTGCGCATCGTCGGCGATGGCGACAAGGAACAACCGTGGGACGGCCGCAGCGTCGGCGAGATTCAGGTGCGGGGAAATTTCATCACCGGCAGCTATCACAACGTGCCGAAGGAACCCGACAAGTTCACGGCCGACGGCTGGCTGCGCACCGGCGACGTCGCGAGCGTCGACGAACACGGCTACATCCGCATCGTCGATCGCACCAAGGACCTGATCAAATCCGGCGGCGAGTGGATCAGCTCGGTCGACATGGAGAACGAGCTGATGGGTCACGCGTCAGTTGCGGAAGCCGCAGTGATCGCGGTCCCCGATGCAAAGTGGTCCGAGCGTCCGCTCGCGTGCGTCACGTTCCGGCCCGGCAAGACCGCAACCGCCGACGAGCTGCGCACCCATCTCGCACGCAAATTCGCCAAGTGGCAGTTGCCCGAGCGCTTCGAATTCCTCGACGCCATCCCCCGGACCTCGACCGGCAAATTCTGGAAAACCAAGCTGCGCGAGCGGTTCAAGAGCTGAAGCGCTCGTAATCTCACCGTCGTGAACCTTTTGCGGCCTGGCGATCACCTACGCTCACCGATCCGTTTCGATCGACACGGGCCAGGCGCCCAGGTTCACGATGAAAAAGCTCGTTCAGAAATTTTTGGCAGCGCTCGTTGTGCTTTCAATGGTGGGCTGCACCACGATTCAACCGCTCACGGCCAGTCAGTCGAGCCTGTCGAGCACGCTCAAGCGCGGCGACAGCGTCCAGGTGACGACGTCGAGCGGCAAGCAACTCAAGTTCAAGGTCGACAGCGTCGATGCCAACGGCGTGCATGGAGGCGGTCAGACGGTCGCGTTCAACGACATTCAGAGCATCGATCGCAAGGAAGTCGACACGAAGCGCACGATGTGGGTCGTGCTCGGCGTAGTTGCGGCCGGAGCGGTCGCAGCAGCCGCCGGCGGTGGTGGCGGCGGCGGTAACGGTTACTGACCGCTGCGCTCGATACGGCAGTGGATGCTCTGCATGCCGCTGTCGTTCGGGTCGTAGTTCGGGTCGTCGGCAGGGAAGGTTTCGGTCGTAATGCGCAGTGCGGTGATGTCCGCTAACGCCCAGAGCTTTCCGTAGCCGAATCCTCCGGAGTTGCTCGAGCCGCCGACCTGGACGGCTCGCAGCACTTCGACGCCGCGGGTGGAGACGCCGTGGACGTACGGCTCGACCACGCGCGGCAGTCCCCGGTAACGGAATTCCAGCAGCCGCCGCTGGCGGATGGCGTCGCAGATTATCGTTGTATCTGTCACGACAGGCGCGAGCCTAGTCGCGCGCCGGCACTTCGTCTGTCAGTGAATGCCGCGGGGATGGCGCCGCGTATTATGCTTTCGCCATGGGCAAGTACGTCGGAGCCATCGATCAGGGGACGACCAGCAGTCGCTTCATCGTGTTCGACGCGCAGGGGGCGATCGTCTCTCTCGCGCAGAAAGAGCACCGGCAGATCTACCCACAGCCGGGCTGGGTCGAGCACTCCCCGGTCGAGATCGCCCGTAATACGGACGAGGTAATCGCCGCGGCTCTGCAGCGCGCGAAGCTCACCGCCAGCGACCTGGTCGCGGTCGGCATCACCAATCAGCGCGAGACCACGGTCGTCTGGGATCGCGGCGGCCGTCCCATTCACAATGCACTCGTCTGGCAGGACACGCGCGTCGATCCGCTCGTCGCGTTCTATTCCGGCCAGGGCGGCAAGGACCGCTTTCGCGCCAGCACGGGATTGCCGCTCGCCAGTTACTTCAGCGGCCTGAAACTGAAATGGCTGCTCGACAACGTCCCCGGCGCCCGGCAGCGGGCGCAGGCCGGCGAGTTGCTGTTCGGCACGATCGACAGCTGGGTGCTGTGGAATCTGACCGGCGGCGCGCAGGGTGGCCTGCACGTCACCGATGTGACGAACGCGAGCCGCACGCAGCTCATGCGCCTAGACACGCTCGCGTGGGACGACGAGTTGCTGAATGCGTTCTCGATCCCGCGCTCGCTGTTGCCGCGCATCGTGTCCTCGAGCGAGGTGTATGGCGAAGTCGCGACCGGTCCGCTGCGCGGAGTGCCGATAGCGGGCATCCTCGGCGATCAGCAGGCGGCGCTGGTCGGGCAGACATGTTTCCGCGCGGGCGAAGCCAAGAACACGTACGGCACCGGTTGCTTTCTGCTGATGAATACGGGCCCGACGCCGGTTTCGTCGGCCGCGGGGCTCGTGACCACGGTTGCATATCGGCTCGGCAATCAGCCCGCGCACTACGCGCTCGAAGGGTCCATCGCGATCTCCGGTGCGCTCGTGCAATGGCTGCGCGACAACCTCGGCCTGATCGAAAAGAGCGGCGACGTCGAAGCTCTTGCGTCGAGTGTTGCCGACAACGGCGACGTCTACATCGTGCCCGCGTTCTCCGGCCTCTACGCTCCTTACTGGAAAGACAGCGCTCGCGGCGTGATCGCCGGACTGACGCGTTACGCAACGCGCGCGCACATCGCACGCGCCGCACTCGAAGCGACGGCATATCAGACGCGCGATGTGCTGACGGCGATGGAGCAGGACTCCGGCATCAAGCTCAGCGAGCTGCGTGTCGA
>DATEKT010000146.1:0-2765 GCA_035277305.1 Steroidobacteraceae bacterium
CACCACCACGCCCGCGCCTTCGTGACCGAAGATCACCGGGAACAGCCCTTCCGGATCCGCGCCCGAGCGCGTGAACTCATCGGTGTGGCAGATGCCAGTCGCCTTGAGCTCGACCAGCACTTCGCCGTCCTTCGGACCTTCGAGATCCACCGTGACGACTTCCAGCGGCTTGCCGGCGGCATAGGCGACTGCGGCGCGAGTTTTCATTGAAGTAGTCCTTCGGAAAGAGCTGCATTCTGCTCTCATCGCACGCGGGTGCGCCAGATGCCGGAGCCTACTCGTGGCGCAGCGCTTCGATGGGATCCAGTTGCGCGGCCCGGCGCGCCGGGAAGAATCCGAACACGATGCCGACCGCGGCCGAGAACGCGAACGACAGGATCACGATCCCGGGGTTGAATACGAACGGCACTTTGAACGCACTGGTCGCGAGCAGTGCGGTGCTCAATCCCAGGGCGATGCCTATGATTCCGCCGAACGCAGCGAGCGTGACCGCTTCGACGAGGAATTGCAGCAGCACGTCGCGCGCCATTGCGCCGACAGCGAGACGTGTGCCGATCTCGCGGGTCCGCTCGGTCACGGACACGAGCATGATGTTCATGATGCCGACGCCGCCGACGACCAGGCTCACCGCCGCGACCGCGCCGAGCAGCGCCGTCAGCACGCGCGAGGAATTGGTGAACGCGCTGGTGATCTCCTTGAGATCGCGCACGTTGAAGTCATCCTCCGCGCCGTTGCGGATCTTGCGCCGCTCGCGCAGCAGATTCTCGAGGTCGGTCTGCACCTTCTCGGTCGAAACGCCGTCGCGCGCCGAAACCATGATCGCATTGACGTCCGAGTTGCCCGCGATGCGCCGCTGCAGCATGCGCAACGGCACGACGATGATGTCGTCCTGGTTCTGGCCGAAACCCGACTGACCCTTCTGCGACAGCAGGCCGATCACCTGGCACGACAGCTTACCGAGCCGGATCGAGACGCCGAGCGGATCCTGGTCGCCCATCAGCTCCGTCTTCACGGTGTCGCCGAGCAGACAAACGGAAGCACCCGCACGCAGCTCGCTCTCCGAGAAATTGCGCCCGGACGTGAGCGGCCAGTCGCGCACCTCGAGGTACTTGTCGCTGGTGCCGGTGACCTGCGTCGACCAGTTGGAGTTGCCGTAGATCGCCTGCGTGGAGGAGTTCGAGGTCGGCGCCACCGCGCGCACGCCGGCGATGTCGTTCTCGATCGCGCGCACGTCGTCCATCGTGAACGGCGGCGATGCGGAGCGCGAGCCGCCGCCGCCGAAGCCCTGGCCGCGGAAGACCTGCAGCAGGTTCGTGCCGAGCTTCTGGATGTCGTTCTGCACCTGGGCTGTCGCGCCCTGGCCGATCGTCACCATCGTGATCACGGCCGCGACGCCGATCACGATGCCGAGGATCGTCAGCGACGAGCGCAGCACGTTGCGGCGGATTTCGCGCAGCGCCAGCAGCAGTGCGTTCAGGAACATCTACAGGCCTCGCACCGGAGTATTCGCTTCGTCGCTCTCGATCGCGCCGTCGCGGAAGCGCACGATGCGGCGCGTCCACGCTGCGATGTCCGGCTCGTGCGTCACCATGACGATGGTGATGCCGCGCTGCTCGTTCAATCCGGCGAGCGTCTTCATGATCTCGTTGCTCGTCGCCGTGTCGAGGTTGCCCGTCGGCTCGTCGGCGAACAGCACCTGCGGCTGAGCGACGATCGCGCGCGCGATTGCGACGCGCTGTTGCTGACCGCCGGACAACTGACTCGGAACATGCGACTCGCGCCCGACGAGGCCCACTTCATGCAGCGCTTTGCGCGCACGCACGTGCCGCTCCTCGGCGGGCAAATGCCGGTAGATCAGCGGCAGCTCGACGTTCTCGAGCGCGGTCGTGCGGCTGAGCAGGTTGAAGCCCTGAAACACGAAGCCGAGATGATTCCGGCGCAGCAGCGCGCGCTGGTCGGGAGTCATCGAGCCGACCGGCACGCCGAGAAAGCGATACGTGCCGGAGGTCGGCGTGTCGAGGCAGCCGAGGATGTTCATGCACGTCGATTTGCCCGAGCCGCTCGGGCCCATGACCGCGACGAACTCGCCCGGCGCGATCGCGAGGTCGATGCCGCGCAGCGCGCGCACTTCGCCCTCGCCCTCGCCGTACACCTTCGTGACCTGCGACAGCTCGATCACGTGGCTCGGAGGTGTCGGCATGCCGGTCATTTCTTGACCGCTTCCTCGTCGGTGATGACTTTCATGCCCGGCTCGAGCTTGCGCTCGATGGCCGCCTTGAGGTTCGGATCGTTGGCCATCCGCTGCGCGAAGCGTGGGTTCGTGGCCGCGTCACCGTGCGGCAGCACCTGCGTCATGCGTCCGTCGCTGGGGCCCGGCCGGAACATCGCCGCGACGGGCTTGCCGTCCTGGAGAATCCAGACGCGGCCCATCTGGCCACCGCCGCGTTGCTGCCCGCCGAACATCCGGCGCGGCATCGTCGGCATCAGCGCAGACAGCGCGCCGCGCGATGCCTGTTGATTCGCGGGCTGACCGGGCACATCGACGCCTTCCGGCGTGAAGCGCAGCGCAGCGTTCGGCACCAGCAATGCGTCCTTGATGTTCGTCGTCTCGATCTCCGCGGTCGCCGTCATTCCGGGGCGCAAAGCCAGATCGGAATTGTCGACCTCGAGCACGGTTTCATATGTCACGACGCCGGTGGACGTCGCCGTGGCGCCGCTCGACTGGCTCGCGCTAGCACTGGAGCTCTTCTGCGTGTTGTTCGAGG
>DATEKT010000147.1:0-34377 GCA_035277305.1 Steroidobacteraceae bacterium
ACGCGATTCTCGAGCGCGAGGATCTGCTGCGTGCGGACGGCGATCTTGATCGCACCTTCGGACGGAATCTGGTACGCCTCGTCCTTCGAGTTGGTGTGCAGCGACTGCGTGCCGCCGAGAATTGCCGCCAGCGCCTGAATCGCGGTGCGCGCGATGTTGTTGTCCGGCTGCTGCGCGGTCAGGCTGACGCCCGCGGTCTGGCTGTGAGCGCGCATCGTCCACGAGCGCGGGTCCTTGCAACCGACCCAGTCGCGCATCATGCGGCCCCACAGGCGGCGCGCGGCGCGCAGCTTGCAGATCTCTTCGAAGAAGTCGTTGTGAATGTCCCAGAAGAATGACACGCGCGGCGCGACGAAGTCCGCGGACAGGCCGCGCTTCACCGCTTCGGTCACATAGCAGTGCGCGCCGGCCAGCGTGAAGGCCAGCTCCTGCACGGCGGTCGAGCCCGCTTCGCGAATGTGATAGCCCGACACGCTGACCGGGTTGTAACGCGGCATCGTCTCCGCCGCGTACTCCATCGTATCCACGACCAGGCGCACGGACGGCGCGGGCGGAAAGATGTACTCGTTCTGCGCCGTGTACTCCTTGAGGATGTCGTTCTGGCACGTGCCCGTGATCTTCTCTTTCGGCACGTTCTGCTTTTTGCAGACCACTTCGTACATGCCGATCAGCACGAACGCCGAGGCGTTGATCGTGTACGACGTCGACACTTCGTCGAGCGGGATGTCTTTCATCAGCAGGTGGACGTCGTCCACCGTGTCGACCGCCACGCCGATCTTGCCGATCTCGGGGACCGCGACCTTGTGGTCGGAGTCGTAGCCCAGGAGCGTCGGCAGATCGAAGTCCGTCGACAGTCCGGTCTCGCCGTGCGCGAGCAGATACTTGTAGCGGCCGTTGGTGTCTTCCGCCGTGCCGAAGCCGGCCACCTGGCGAATCGTCCAGGGCCGGGCGCGGTACATGGTCGGATGCACGCCGCGCGTGTACGGATACTCGCCCGGGTAGCCGATGTGCTGCGCGTGGTCGACGTTCGCGATGTCTTCCGGCGTATACAACGCCTTGATCGGCAGGCCGGAGAGCGTCGTGAACTCTTCCTGCCGCGCCGGCATCTTCTTGAGGCTCGACGCCAGCGTCGTGCTCTCCCAGGTCTGCAGATCCGGCGATGCGTTGGTCGCCTTCGGATCAGTTTTCTTATCCACTCCCACACTCCCCCGATGATCGGAAACCACGCTGGCGGCTAGTGTGCCCTCGCCCCCGCGCTAACGATAACTAATAGCTCTAATACGGGGGATAAGCGTCTTTTGTAGGAGAGAAAAAGAGGAAGAGGAAGAATATTGACAGGATTAACGGGATTAACAGGATTGTCGGAATTCAGGATTTCGGAATTCCCTCTTTCTCTCTTACCCCTCTTTAATCCCGTTAATCCCGTTAATCCCGTCCATTTTCCGGCTCCGGCTCCGGCTCCGGCTCCCCCTCCTCTGCCTCTTCAATCACCGAATCGATTCGACGGCGTGTTGGGCGCAGGCGGAGTCGTCTTTGGGGAGTGCGCCGGAGACGCCGACGCCGCCCCGGATGGTGCCGTCGGTGTCGGCGAGGGGCCAGCCGCCGGGCATGGCGACCAGTTGCATCAGAGAGTAGGTATCGCGGGCGGCCTGGTTCTCGGCGGCGGCATCGGCCAGGACGGCGGTTGGGGCGCCGACGCGGGCGGCGGACTTGGCCTTGGCCAGCGCGACTTCGGCCGTCACGGGGCTGGCGCCCTTCTGGCGCGTGAAGGCGACTAGCGAGCCGGATTCGTCGACCACGGCGATGCTGAGCGGAGTCAGTTTGTTCTGCGCGGCGTAGGTTTCGCAGCTCGCGATCAAGCGATTGGCATGCGGCTGCGGCTGCAACTGCGCGTGCGGCTGCGGTTCCGGCGTCGCCGCGCGCTCCTTGGTCGCAAGATCGATGGTGAAAGCATGGAGCGCGTCCACATCCGCCTGTGACAAGGCATGACCGAAGTTCGGCATGCCCTTCGACACACGCGTGCCTTTGAGCAGAATGTCCGCGAACTCCGCATGGGTCGCAGCGCTCATGCGGCTGAGATCCGGAGCGCGGCCCTGCGCGTGACACAACGCGCAGTTGCGCTCGTACAGTTGGCGACCGTTCGCAACCTGCTCGGGTGTTCCCGGCGGCGGCAACGCAGGCGCTGCGGCTGGCGCGGCGGTCTTCGTCAGCAGTGGACGCAGCGGAACATCGCCGCCGCCCAACTTGAACGTGACGATACGGCCCAGGCTGCCGTACCTGGCGTCGGCGTAGCCTTCATATGCGGTACCGACACCGGCCATGATGCTGACGTACTGCTCGCCACCCACGCGATACGTCATCGGACCCGCCTGCATGCTGGTGCCGACGTTGATGTCGCGCAGCTGCGCGCCGGTGCGTCCGTCGTAGACCCGGAAGTGACCGTCGATGTGACCTTGAAACACCAGGCCGCTGGCCGTGCTCATGGTGCCGCCCGGTCTGCGCAGGAAGTATCCGGGCGCGACGTCGCCGGTGATCTCGACTTCCCACGCCTGCTTCTGCTCGACCGGATTCCACGCGCGCAGGAACATCTTGGGTCGCGGCAGCGGCTGATCCAGCTTCGTGCCTTCCGGCAACGTGCCGGCTGGCAATGTGCCGTCGGGTTCGACGAGCGCTTGCGTCACGCCCCAGTTGAGCGTGCCTTTCTTGTACTCGTACGGCGCGGTCGGCGGCAGAAAGACCGCAGCGATTTCCTGCGCCGGAATGTAGACCAGCCCCGTCACCGGGTTGTGCGACATCGGCTGCCACTGGTGCGCGCCGACAGGACCCGGCAGCACCACGCGCGGCACCGTCGAGTAGTCCGTCATCTCCGTTTCCTGCGGACGCCCCGTCTTCGGGTCGACGCCGGTGGCCCAGTTCATTTTCGAGTAAGGCTTTGCGGAGAGCAGCTCGCCGGTCTTGCGATCGAGGATGTAGAAGAAGCCGTTCTTCGGCGCCTGCATGATCACCTGGCGCTCGCGTCCATCGATGTCGAGGTCCGCGAGGATCAGCTTCTGCGTCGCCGTGAAGTCGAGTGTGTCGCCGGGTGTGACCTGGTAGTACCAGACCATGCGGCCAGTGTCGGGGTTGATCGCAAGGATGCAGGACAGGAACAGGTTGTCGCCGCCGCCGGGGCTGCGGATCCTGCGATCCCACGGCGCACCGTTGCCAGTGCCGACGTACAGCAGATTCAAGGCCGGGTCGTACGCCATTCCGTCCCACACGGTGCCGCCGAGGCCGACGTCGTAGCGGGCCTTGGGCGACCAGGTCTTCGACGCCATCTTCAGCTCGGGATGCTCGAAGCCTTTCTTCGGATCGCCGGGCACGGTGTAGAAGCGCCACGCTTTCTTGCCCGTGTCGACGTCGTAAGCAGTGAAATAGCCGCGCGCGTCGAACTCGGCGCCCGCGTTACCGATGACGACTTTGTTGCCCGCGATGTACGGAGCGCCTGTGCTCGAATAGGAACGGCTGCGGTCTTCGACCGTCTGCGCCTTCCAGATCACGGCGCCGGTCTGCGCATTCAGCGCGTAGAGCCAACCGTCGGCCGCGCCGACGAAGACTTTGCCGTTCGAAACAGCGACGCCGCGATTGATAAAGCCGTAGCCCGCACCTTCGTAGTCGATCTTCTTGTCGAGCGTCGGCTCGAATTTCCAGCGCAGCGCGCCCGTGGCGGGATCGAGTGCGTAGGTGCGTCCTGCATTGCCGCTCGTGTACATCACGCCGTCGACGACGACCGGCGTCGCTTCGAGCGTGCTGGTGAACTCGAGATCGTAGCCCCACGCGTAACCGAGCTGCGCGATGTTGTCGGCCTTGATGTCGGTCAGCGGCGAGTAGTAGCTCTGCCGCCAGTCGCGACCGAGGACCGGCCACGAGTCCGCATCGTCCGCGGCGACGGCCGCCAAACTGGCAGTCGCCAGGAGGATGGCGGCGAGAGAACGCCCCCATCCTGTCCTTCCCCCGGCGACCGGGGGAAGGGACGTAACCGCGTGCGTCCCCTCCCCCGGTCGCCGGGGGAGGGACAGGGAGGGGGCGTGTGTCATGTCGCGGCCTCCGCTTCGCCTTCGGTCACCTTCAACACGTTGTCTTCCGGGTCACGATCGACGTACTTGTTGTACGGGTCGAACCCGACGAACGATGGCTCCTTGTCGACGACGACGTTGAACGTCTGCTTGCCGCTGTGTACGCGCTGCTGCTGCATGGACAGCACGCTGGCCTCAGTGAACTCCTTCTTGCCGGGCTCCGCGCTGAACACGCCAACATCGATGGATGCATCGAGCGGCGCTTCCGTCTCCACGCCCTTGGCGTCCGCGTAACGTTTGCGCGCATCCACGTCGATCTCGATGTTCCACTTGCCGTCGGCGAGCCGGGTCTTGCGACCGCCCGTGACCTTGAGGTCGTACACCGTGATCTTCTCGAACAGGTCGGTGATCAGGGGCTGCACCTCGGGCTGTGCCTGGGCGCGCAGTCGCTCGATCAGGTCGCGCGAAGTCGGATACGGAGGTCCCTTGAAGCCGTAGTCGGTCACCATCGCGCGCAGCGCGCGGTTGACGGCTTCCTCACCCATCTGATCCTTCAACAGGTACATCACCAGGCCACCCTTCTGATACCGGATGTGCGCCTGGCCCTCGACCTCCTCGAGCGGCACTTCGCCGAGAATGTCTGTGGCGCGATTGCGCAGGTAGCCATCGAGCGAGCCCTTCAGGAACTTGCGGATCTGCGACGGATTCATGTGCTCCATCACCATGATCGCGGAGTACTGCGCGAGCGTCTCCGACAGCACGGTCTGGCCCTGCATGTCGGCGCCGATGACCTGGTGCGCCCACCACTGGTGACCGATCTCGTGCGCGGTCACGTAAGTGATGAAGTCGATACGGTTCGGATCGTCGGCCTCGGTGATGAAGCCGGCAGCTTCCGAGTACGGGATCGTGCCCGGGAACGCCTGCGCGAAGTTCATGTAGGACGGGAACTCCACGATGCGCAGCTGCCGGAACTGGTACGGGCTGAAGTTCTTCGAGTAGTAGTCGAGCGATGCCTTCATCGAGTTCAGCATGCGCTTGACGTTGTACGGATGCGCCGGATGGTAGTAGACGTCGAGCTTCACGTCGTTCCACTGATCCTCGCCGATCGCATAGCGCGCCGCCTGGATCGAGAAGAAGTTGTGGATCGGCGCCTCGGTCTTGAAGTGCGCCGTCTTGCGGCCGTTCTCGACCTTTTCATCGGTCTTGTAGCCGGGCGCGATGAGCACCTGGTCCGCGGCGGCCGTGACCGTGATCTCGGCGTTCACCCAGTCGCTGTCGTGCCGGAAGTAGTGATACTTGCGGCCGCTCTCGTCGCCGAGCTTCGGCGGACGCAGCTCGTCCGACAGCCCGTACTTGCGACGCAGCGCGCGATCGTCGAGCGCCAGGAAATGATTCGGGCCGAGCACAGGCGCGATCTGGAAGTTGTCGAGGAACGTGCCGTTCTCGACAACCCGGTACTCGTTGTTGCTGTTGCGGAAGCCGTGCTGCTCGCGCACGCCCTCGAACTCGATCTTCGCGCGCTGGCCGGGCTGGAGCGGTGAGTCGAAGGTGTAGATGCGGTAGTTCAGATCTGGGAACTCGCGGGTCAGATGCGCCCCTGCCACTTCGAGCTTCGGCAGCTTGAGCTCGGCCACCACCAGGTTGCCGAGGAACGACTTGGACTCGTACTGCCGCGGCCAGGTCACGTGCACTTCCTTGAGCGGCTCCTGGGTCTTGTTCTCGACCATGTACTCGCCGCGGACGATGACCCGCGGCAGGTCGGCGCGAATGTCGACGTCGAGCTTCACGTCGGTGATGTGCGGCTGCACCAGCGTGCGGTACTGGAACAGCTGCTTCTCGTATTCGGCAGCCCACTGCTGGCTCGTCACCAGCGTGCGCCATTCGTTGAGGTGGTGCGTGTTGTAGGTGATGTAGCCGCCGGTCACGATCATCACGGCAGCCGCCGCACCGGCGATCCATCCCGCAGTGCCCTTCAGGCGCGACGGCAACCGCCGCATGCGACTCTTCAGCGGTGCAGAGGCTCCGCGACGCCACAGGCCGTATGCGAGCACGGCAAGAAGCGCCGCGCCGGCAGTCCAGTACAGGCGAAACCACGCCGCATGCTTCGCGAACTCGCCCTGCCCGTTCATGTCGGTCAGCGGGATCGGCGAGGTGGTGCCATAGGTATAGAGATGGTTCTCCCAGCCGAAGCGCGGGAACGCCAGTCGCTGGCAGAGGATCAGCAGCGTCACCAGCAAGCCGCCGTACTTGTTCGGCACCAGCATCTGGATGAACACCGCGAGCACCGCGATCAGCAGCATGTCCAGCAGCCACGGCGTCACGTACCACCAGAGGTAGTGCCCGAACTCGAAGTTGGTGTAGCCGCGGTAGACCTGCACGAACAGGGCGCCGGCCACGCTGATGAAGTCCATCGTGATCAGCACGATGGCGATGGCGATGATCTTCGGCACGACGAACGACCAGTCCGCGGCCGGCGTCGCGTCGATGAACTCGTGCACCCGACGTTCCCGGTCGCGCCACACCAGCTCGCCCGCGTAGTACGCCGCGATGATCAACGGCAGCAGGAAGAACTGCTCGTTGAGCACGTTGATCATGAGGCGCGTGACCGGACGTGCGATCGTCACGTTGTCGTCGCCTGCGTACCACAGGCCGACGATCGCGAACACGAAGGCGATCCCGACGAGGATGAAGAATGCCGGGCTGCGCAGCACGCTCATCGCGTCGAAGCGCGCCAGCGTCCACAACGGGCCCCAGCCGAGCGAGCGCGAATCAGTTGCGGGACGCGGCAGCGAGGCCGCGACGGCGCCCGTGTGAGCCTGCTGGGTTTCCGCCGGCTCGGCCGCTTTCGGCTTCTGCACCTTGGTGTCCGACGGCTTGTCCTGACGGAACGAGCGCCACGTCCAGGCCAGCAGCACGAACGCGATCGACATCCAGATCGCCCGATTCTTCAGCATCGGACCCAGAAACGGCGGCAGGATCGTGTTGCGGTCGTTGGGCGACCAGTGCTCGGTTGCGTGCCGGAACGGCGCCAGCGCGAACGGATCGAGCAGCGACATGATGTCGCGGAACTCGGCGCGCTGCAGGTACGCAGCGGTGAGGAAGTACATCATGAAGACGATCAGCGCCACGAGATACGTCGTCAGCATCGAGCGCGTCACTGTGGCCAGCGCAAAGAACGAAGCCGTGAGCACGAACAGCGTCGGCACGCACATGACGAGATACGCGTACAGATACGTGTCGAGGCGGAACGGTCCGAGCGTCTGCGGATCGGTCCCCGGCCAGTACGCGCCGACCGCCAGGCCGATCGGCACGCTCAGGTACACGAGGCAGCAGACGAGGAAGCCGCCGGTGAAACGGCCGAACAGGTAGTTGAACTTCGACAGGCGCGTCGTGCGGACGATCGGACCGAAGCCGGTCTCGTCGTCGCGCAGGACCGTATTGGCTGCGAGCGTGGTCGGGATGAAGATGCCGAACAGCATCATCAGCATGGACAGCTGGGAGATCGTGTACGGCGAGTTGCGCGTCACGTAGCCGCCCCAGCCGATGCGCAACGTGTCGGAGACGATCAGCGAGATCGCGATGCCGAAGAAGACGACCGCGGTGATCCAGAAGATCGGCGACCTGAGCTGGTAGCGCAGCTCGAAGGCTGCAACTTTGGTTAGCATGGGCTTGCTACCTCAGGCCGCGCGGCGCACGGACGAGAGCGTCGAGAAGTAGACGTCCTCGAGGTTGCCTGCGACCGGCTCGAAGCCGCCGCCCGGATTGGCGTCCGCGAGCACATGGATCAGCGTGCGCCCGCCGTACAGGCGCGTCGCGATCACGTTGTGCTGGGCGCGGTGAGCTTCGAGTTCTTTCTTGTCGATGAGCTTCTCCCAGATCCGGCCGCGCAGTTCGTCGATCAGCTCGCGCGGCGTGCCCGCACGCACGACTTTGCCGCCGACTATCATCGCGGTGCGATGACAGACGTTCGTGACGTCCTGCACGATGTGCGTCGACAGGATGACGACGGTGCTCTCGGCGATCTCCGAAAGCAGGTTGAGGAAGCGGTTGCTCTCTTCCGGGTCGAGGCCCGCTGTCGGTTCGTCGACGATGACGAGGCGCGGCTGACCGATCAGCGCCTGGGCGATGCCGAAGCGCTGGCGCATGCCGCCGGAGAATCCTGCCAGCGCCTTGTTGCGCACGTTCCAGAGATTCACCTGGTTCAGCAGGGTCTCGACGACCGTCTTGCGGTCGCCGCGCGAGTCGTAGCCCTTCAGCACTGCGATGTGATCGAGCATCTCGTACGCGGACACGCGCGGATACACGCCGAAGTCCTGCGGCAGGTAGCCGAGCGTGCGGCGCAGCGCTTCAGGATCGGCCAGCACGTCGATGTCGCCGAAGCGGATCGAGCCCGTGGTCGGAACCTGCAGGGTGGCGATCGAGCGCATCAGCGTCGACTTGCCGGCGCCGTTGGGCCCGAGCAGCCCGAACATGCCGGGCGGCACTTCCAGGTTCACCGCATCCAGGGCACGCGTGCCGTTCGGATAGGTGTGCGAAAGGTTCTCGATCTTGAGCATGACAGTCCCCCCAGCAAGCAAATCGATGTTCAGTTCACCACGGGCAGCACGATTGCTGTCGCCTGCGTCTTCGAGCGCAGGACGGTGACCTCAGCCTTGCGGTAGTCCGCCGGCTTAGCGTTGAAAATGTTCGGTACGAAGGTCTGCGGATTGCGGTCGTACAGCGGAAACAGCGTCGACTGGATCTGCACCATGATCCGGTGACCCGGCAGGAACACGTGATTGACGTTCGGCAGATCGAAGCGGATCTGCGTGGGCTTGTTCGCGGGTATGGCGGTCGGATGCTCGAAGCTGTCGCGATAGCGGCCGCGGAAGATGTCCAGGGCGATGGGCAACTGGTAGCCGCTATTCTCGACGTTCACCGGATCCATGGTCGGATAGACGTCGATGAGCTTCACGACGAAGTCGCCGTCCGTGCCGGTGGTCGAGATGCGCAAGTCGGCGACGGGAATGCCCTGCACTCGCACCGCTTCGGTCAGAACCGGCGTTTCATACGTCAGCACGTCGGGGCGGCCGTCGACGAAGCGCTGATCGCGCACCAGCCACTTGCTCCACGGATCGTAGGCGTTGCCGAGCGTGGTCGTCGTCATCGTGCCGAACGGATCGATCAGCGGGCGCGGCAGGAACGGTACCGGGCTGGCCGGATCGCTGGTGTACGCATCGCCGCCGCTCGCCTGCGTCGGTGCATCGAACGAAAGCGACTTGCCGGCACCGAGATAGAGCGGCTTCGCCTTCTTCGCGCAGCCTTGCGCGCACGATTGCGGCCAGGTGTCGAAGCCTTCGAAGCGCTTTGCGCCGGTGTTGTAGACGGTGACGCGCGGCAGCTCGACGTGCGGCCCGCCGCGCAGATGCTCATTCAGGAACGGCAGCAGGATCTCCCGGCGATAGTGCAGCGCCGTGTCCTCGCCCCACGTCATCGGGCCGAGCGACTCGCCGACGCGATTCACCTGGATGTGATTCCACGGTCCGAGCACCAGCCAGTTGTTCGCTTCGTGACCCGCCGCCTTCAGCGCGCGCCACGCATGGTTCGCGCCCCACATGTCTTCCTGATCCCACAGGCCCTGCGTCCACAGCGTCGGCACGTTCGACGGACGCGCTGCGATGATCTTGTCCAGCGCCTGGCCCGACCAGTACGCGTCGTAGGCCGGATGCTGCAGGAGGCGCTGCACGAACGGGAACTTGTCGAGGCCGTTGGCGCGGATGTAGTCCCCGGTGGAGCCCGCGCGCAAGTACTCCTCGTACTTGTCGAACACGTAGCTCGGCGTGATCTTGCCCGGGCCACGCTGGCCGGTCTGCATGTGCGCGTAGCCGAGCATGAGGTTGCGGAACGCGCCGTAGTGGAACCAGTCATCGCCCATCCAGCCGTCGAGCAGCGGGCCCTGCGGCACGGCTGCCTTGAGCGCCGGATGCGGATCGATCAGCGCCATCGCGGTGGTGAAGCCTTCGTACGACGAGCCGATCATGCCGACGCGCCCGTTGGATTCCGGGACGTTCTTCACCAGCCAGTCGATCGTGTCCCAGGTATCGGTCGAATGATCGACCTTCATGGGATTCAACGGACCGCGCAGCGGCAACGTCATCACGTAGTCGCCTTCCGAGCCGTACTTGCCGCGCACGTCCTGGTACACGCGGATGTAGCCGGCCTTCACATAGAATTCATCCTGCAGCGGTAGTGTGCCTAGCAGCGAAAGACTGTCCGCGCGCGTGGAACGGCCGACAGCATCGTACGGCGTGCGATTCATCAGGATCGGCGCATCCTTCGCGCCGTTCGGCACGAAGATCAGCGTGTGCAGCTTCACGCCATCCCGCATCGGGATCATCACCTCGCGCAGTGCGTAGTCGCGCTGTTGAACCGGGTCCTGGATCTGCGCAGGAACGTCGTTCATCTCGGACGCCGCAGCCACTCCGGCGAGGGCGAGCACACACAGCAGCACCGAGCTCAACCGCAACGCTTTCATGTTCGACCCGCTTTGGCCTGCTCGCGCAGAACTCCGATTGCGTGCTCGCGCACGACCCGGCGAGCGACTTTGCCGATCCCCGTCCGGGGCAGATCGGTCACGATGTGAATGACCTTGGGACGCTTGTAGCCGGCGAGCCGCTCTTTGCAGTACGTCTTCAGCTCCGCCTCCTCCACCGTTTCACCCGGCAACACCGTAATGAAGGCGTGGACTGCCTCGCCCCACTGCTCATCCGGCACGCCGACGACCGCGGCCTCGCGCACGCGCGGATGGCTCAGCAGCACGCCTTCGACTTCCGAGGGGATCACCGTCTGCGCACCGCTCTTGATCATTTCCTTGACGCGCCCTTCGAGAACCAGGAAGCCCTCGGAGTCGAAGCGCCCGAGATCGCCTGTGCGCAGCCAGCCATCCGACATCACGCTCGCGGTAGCGGCCTCGTCCTCCCAGTAGCCCGCGAAGAGTGTCGGACTGCGCGCGAAGATTTCGCCGTCCTCGCCCGGCGCTGCGACGTTGCCTTCTGCGTTACGCAGGTACAGCTCGGCGCCGCGCATCGGCCGTCCGACGGTCTCGCTCTTGCGCAGCTGGTCCGCCGGACCGCAGACGGTCAGGCAGAGCTGCTCCATCATTCCGTAGAACTGAACGAATTCGACCGTGGGCATGCGCTCGACGAGCGCCGTGATCAGCTGCGGCGGCATGCGCTCGGACGCATACGAGATCGAGCGCAGCGATGCAGGAATCGTCGCGGGCGCAACTTCCAGAATCCGGCGCAACGTCGTCGGCACGGCGTCGAAGTGCGTCACTCCATACTTCAGCACCGCCTCCCACACTCCCGACGCATCGAACTGCGATTGCACGATGTGCGTGCCGCGCGCCAGCGTCAGCGGAATCAGGTGCTCCATGCACGAAGAGAACAGCGGCAGGAAATGCAGCGTGCGCTCGCCGTCCGGGATCTGGAGCTCGGCGTTCATCGTGACGGCCGCCGCGGTCAGGCTGGCGTGCGTGTGGACCGCTCCCTTGGAGCGCCCCGTAGAACCGGAAGTGAAGAACACGACTGCAGGATCGCTCGGCACGACCGGCGTCGGCGTGCTCAGCGGAGTCGCCGCGGCCAGCCGTTCAGAGTAGCCGTCATCGAGGTACAGCACGTGCTCGATGCCCGCTGCGCGAATCGCATCGTCGTGCCCCTTGAGATAGCCGGCCTGCGCAGCGCCGACGATCAGAACGCGGGGCCGGATCTGCACCAGCGCCGCGTGCGCATCCTTCCACGTCCACCAGTGATCGAGCGGGGACGCGAGCGCACCCAACATCGGCACGCCGAACAGCACCTCGACGAACTCGGCGCGATTCGGGGCCCACAGCGCGACCCGATCGCCCTTGCGCACGCCGAGCGCAGCCAACGCACCCGCCAGGCGGCGCGCACGCTCGTGCACCTCGCCATAGGTCCAGGACGTGTCCTTGAAGATGACGGCCGCGCGCTGCGGACGCGTGAGTGCGGCGCGAGTCAGAATCGCATCGAGCCGTGTGTGGCTGCCGTGTTCGCCGCTCATCGAGTGAGGTTCTGGTTCTCTTGACGCGCCGTCGCCTGACGGTCGTTGAAGTCTCGGCCGATCTTAGCCAAGCGATGGGGCAACGGATCTAATAGCTCTAATACGCGGCATAAGGGAGCGTTAAGGCAGAGTGGGAGGGGAGAAAGATCAAGAGCAAGAGAAGAGAAATTGACGGGATTAACGGGATTAACGGGATTTCGGAGTGAGACAGACTGGACCCGGCTGCGCGCTCTTCCTCTTTAATCCCGTTAATCCCGTTAATCCCGTCCATTTCTCTTACTCCGCCTCCGATTCTCTCTCCTCTCCCGCAGCCGCTGCGCCGCGCCCGGGCTGATAACAGCATTCAGGAGAATTTATGCCTTGCGGGCAGCGGCCATCCTAAGATTCCGGCCGCAACTCCAATGCCCTGCAGGTAATTCCCTTGCTGTATCCAGGCCGAACGGTCCGTGTGACGCGGATCGAGCATGACTTCGTCGAGCTGTCTTTCGATGACTCCCGCGGCACCAATCGCCTGGACGCCGCGACCGCGCGCGAGCTGCGCGAGGCCGTCGCCATGATCGCCATCGCCGATCGGGTTCACGGCGTGCTGGTGACCAGCGCGCAGTCCGGATTCATTGCGGGGGCCGAGGCTGCCGAGTACGCGGCGTTGTTGCAGAAGCCGCAGCGTGACATCGAGACCGTAGCCAGGCAGATGAGCGAGTCGCTGCGCGCATTGGAAGAGTTGCGCTGCCCGGTCGTCGCCGCAATCAGCGGGGCCGCGGTCGATGGCGGACTGGAGCTGGCGCTGGCCGCCGACTTTCGCGTCATGTCGGCCCCGGCGCAGGTCGGGCTATCGCAGGTCAAGGTGGGCCTGCTGCCGCATCTCGGTGGAACCGCGCGACTGCCCCGCATCGTCGAGCTCGCCACCGCCCTCGACTGGATCGCCGGCGGCAAGTTGTTCAGCGCGGGGGCGGCGCGCAATGCAGGCGTCGTCGACGATGTGGTCGATGCTGCAACAATTCGGAAACAGGCTCTCGATTGGCTCACCCGGGCCGCATCCGGCGCTCTGGATTGGCAGGCGCGCCGGCGCGCGAAGGATGCGCCCGTCTCGATTCCGGCCGCGGAGATCGAGGATCTCTGCCGCGCCAGAACGACGGAGGCGACGAAGACCTCGCCGCGTCATCAACCCGCCGCAGTGACGGCAATCGAATGTATCCGTCGCTCGTCGCAGCTGGAACTGCCGCAGGCGTTGCAATTGGAGCAGCGTGAGTTCGCGACGCTGGCCAGGACCCAGGCCGCCGCCAGCCTCGTGCAGGCGGTGCGCAATGAGGTCCAGCTGAAAACCCGTTCGAACCAGCGTGTTCAGCACGCTCGCAAGATCACGCAGAGCGCCGTCGTCGGCGCGGGCATCATGGGCGGCGGCATTGCGTACGCGAGCGCCCTCGCCGGCACGCCGATTCTCATGAAGGACATCGCGCAGCAGCAGCTCGATCGCGGTCTCGAAGAAGTGGACCAGCTGCTCGCGAGGCAGGTGAGCGCCGGGCGTCTGACCGTCGAAGCTTCGCAGGCCGTTCGTTCGCGCATCACGCCGCAGCTCGACTACATCGGCTTCGCGCAGGTGGACCTGGTGATCGAAGCGGTCGTCGAGAAACTCTCCGTCAAGCACGTCGTGCTGGCCGAAGTGGAAAAGGCCGTGGCCGCCGACGCGATCGTCGCCACCAACACTTCGAGCCTGCGGGTCGACGATCTCGCCGCGCCGCTGGCACGGCCCGAGCAGTTCGTCGGCCTGCATTTCTTCAATCCCGTGCCGATGATGCCGCTGGTCGAGGTCATACAAGGCAGCCGCACCAGCGACGCGACGCTCGCCGCCGCGGTCGGCTATGCCCTCGCGCTCGGCAAGACGCCGATCGTCGTCAAGGACTGCCCGGGCTTCCTGGTGAACCGCCTGCTGACCGCTTATCTGCTCGGATTCGCCGACCTGATCTACGACGGCGCCGACTTCGTCAAAGTCGATCGCGCGATGGAGGCGTTCGGCTGGCCGATGGGGCCCGCCTACCTCGCCGACGTCATCGGCCTCGACACCATGAGCCACATCATCGAGATCATCTGCGCCGGCTATCCGCAGCGCATGACGACCTCGCCGCTCGAGCCGACCCAGGCCATGGCCGGCCACCAACGCCTCGGGCAGAAATCCGGCCTCGGCTTCTACCGCTACGAAACGGATCCCAGCGGCCGGCGCAAGAAAGTGCTGCAACCCGACAGCTACCCGCTGCTCGCGCCCAGCCAGAAGAACGGCTCGCGCGACTTCTCCGACGCCGAGATCGTCGAGCGCATGATGCTGCCGATGGTGCTGGAAGCCGCGGTCGCCCTCGAGGAAGGCGTCGTCGAATCCCCCGCCGCCCTCGACACCGCCATGTCCCTCGGCCTCGGCTTCCCCAAATACGCCGGCGGCCCCCTCAAGTACGCCGACTGGCTCGGCCTCGACAACCTCATCGAGCTGAGCACCCGCTACGCCCGCATCGGACCTCTCTATCGCGCCAGCGACGAGCTGCGCCGCGCAGCCACTCGCGGCGAGCGGTTCTACTCGTAAGTGGTGCCGGGAGAGAAAATCGACGGAAAGTCAGCACCGCAGCATTTTCCAATGCTGCGGTGCTGAGTTTTCGCTGATTTCTTCTCCCGGCACCGGTTTGGCTAGGCTCCCCACGCCTTTTCGTAGACGCGGAGCCAGTTCTCGCCGAGGACTTTGCGGACGTCGCCGGGGCTCCAGCCGCGGTTGAGCAGGCCCTGGGTGACTTTGGGGAGCTCGATGATGGTCTCGAAGTCCTTGACCATGTGGAACGGCAGCTCGCTGTAGGAGTCGGTGGGCCAGAGCTGGCGATTCATGCCGATCGCGTCCAGGTCTTTGCGGTCGGTCATGAAGTCGGGGCCGAGGCCGATGTGGTCGACGCCGACGAGCTTCTTCAGGTGGTCGTACTGGTCGAGGTGCTGATCGAGCGTGGCTTGCGGCGAGTACTTCACGTTTGCGTCCTTGCGGCTGCGAGTGTGGAAGTCGCTGAAGCACGTGAGGCCGACCACGCCGCCGGTGGCGGCGATGGCTTCGATGAGCTTGTCGGAGATGTTGCGGGGGTTGTCGGTGATCGCGCGCACGTTGCTGTGCGAGCAGATCACAGGCACGCCCTTCGAGATCTGCAGAGCGTCGAGGGACGTGCGTTCGGCGGTGTGACCGCACACGTCGAGCAGCATGCGCTGCTTGTGGATCTCTTCGACATACTTCACGCCGAGACGGGTCAGCGGCACTTCCGGGTCGAGGCAGCCGCCGCCGAAGACGTTCGAGTTGTTGTACGCGATGCTGACGATCCGCAGACCGAGCTGCTTGTACGCGCGCAGGTTGCCGATCGCGGGCTCGCCGTTGGCGTCGCCGATCAGTCCGAGCGCCGATTGCCAGCCCATCACGTGCGCGATCTTGCCCTGCTCTTTCGCTTGCCGGATCTCGCGCACCGTGCCGGTCGGCACGATGCGGTCCGAGAACTGGTCGAGCAAGGTCAGCGTCTGCGCCATCCAGGCGAACCCGCCGACGCTCTGATGCCAGCAATCGACGCCGCCGGCCTTGAGCATCCGCAGATAGTTCTCGGTCAGCGCAGCGCCGTCGAGTCCATCGACGACGAGCGTCGAGCGCTGCGTCTTCCACGCGTCCGGATACCTGGCCGGATCGACGCTGGTCACGCTCGGTGTCGCGACGAACTGCTCCGCCGAGGCGCGCAACGCCGGCGCCAGTGCAGCCGCCCCCAACGTCGCGATCAGACACTCTCTTCTGTTCACTGTGTTCTCCTGAAGGTCAGGGTGGGTAGCTGGGAACTGTGGAACGTGGGTGATAGGGGGTTTGCGGCAAAGAGGAAGAGGAAGAATATCTCTCGCCAAGATCGCCAAGATCGCCAAGGCCGGAAGGGGAAGAATCTAGTAACGAAGATTCTGTCCGTTCTTCCTTTGCGATCTTGGCGATCTTGGCGATCTTGGCGATCTTGGCGATCTTGGCGAGAGTCATTCCGGCTCTTCCTGACTGACCTACCAAACTCTCACGCGCTTGTCCGGCGGCAGGTACAGCTTGTCGCCGGGCTTGACGTTGAAAGCCTCATACCAGGCATCGATGTTGCGCACGGTCCAGACGCGCTGCTTGTCCGGTGAGTGCCGCCACATCAGCAGCATCTGCCGCAGGTATTCGTCGCGCGGCTTGATGCGGAAGAACTGCGCCCAGCCGAGGAAGAAGCGCTGGTCGCCGGTCAGACCGTTGATGACCGGGGCGGGCTTGCCGCCGAGGGAGCGCTTGTAAGCATCGTAGGCAATCGTGAGTCCGGCCAGGTCGCTGCCGTTCTCGCCGAGCGAGATGCGGCCGTTCACGTGCACACCGGGCAGCACCTCGTACGCGTCGTATTGCGCCGCCAACGCGTCGCCGGCCGCTTCGAACGCCTTCACGTCCTCGGGCGGCCACCATTCGGACTGGATGCCTTTCTCGTTGTACTTCGCACCCGTGTTATCGAAGTTGTGGCTGATCTCGTGCGCAGCGACCGCGCCGATCGCGCCATAGTTGATCGCTGGATCCGCGTTCGGGTCGAAGACCGGCGGCTGCAGGAACGCGGCCGGAAACGTGAGCTGCAACAGATTGTAGTTGGCGTTGGCGTCCACCTTCTGCGCGCCGAAGAAACTCCACTCCCACAGGCGCGTCGGCTCGCTCGCACGCTGCATGGTGTAGTGAAAGTCGAAGCGGCTCGCCCGCACGCGGTTGCCGAAACGATCGTCGGCCTGCATCTCGAGGCTGTCGTAGTTGCGCCATTGATCGGGGTAGCCGACCCGCACCGAGATGCCCTTCAACTTCTCCTTCGCCCGCGCCTTGGTCTGCGGCTGCATCCATTCGAGCTTGTCGATGCGCTCGCCCATCACGACCGTCAGGTTCGCGACCAGCTTGTTCATTTCCGCTTTGTAGTTCGGCGGGAAATAGCGCGCGACGTACTCTTTGCCGACATCGTCGCGCAGTGCGTCGGAGCAGAACTTCACCGCACGCAGCCAACGCGGCTCCTGCTCCGGCGTGCCGGACAGGAGGGTGCCGTAGAACGCGAACGACTCGCTCTCGACGGCCGCAGGCAACGCTTCGGCCAGACCATCCATGCTGCGCACGATCATCTGGTCCTTCAACACCTGCAGCGGCGCCTTGTCGAGGACCGCTGCGATCCCCTTCACCGCGCTCGGCTCGCGGATCTGCACCTGCGCGAGCCTGGGATTATGCTTTTTCAGGTTCGCCGCCAGATCGAACGTCGGCGTCGAAAACTGCGCGACTTCGGCGATCGGGAACTTGTGATAGGTCTTGACCATGTCCTCCGCGTCTTCGCGGGGCCAGTGCACTTTTGCGATCTCGGTCTCGAGCGCCAGCACTGCTGTCGCGCGCGCTTCCGCGTCCGTTTCGCCGGCGAGGCTCAACAGCTTTGCGAGATGCGCGACGTAAGCCTTGCGGAGATCTGCATTCGCCTGCGCAGCGTCGAGGTACATGTTGCGATCGACGAGGCCGACACCGGCTTGATCGATCATGAGCATCGCCTGCGTGGGCTGCTTGTCGTCCTGCCAGATCCAGTAGACCACCGGTCCGCCGATCCGCATTTCGTCCGCTTCGGCAACCAGCGCCGAGTAGTCCTTGCGATCGTTCAGCGCCTTGATCTTGTCGAGCCACGGCCGGATCGGCGCCAGCCCGCGCGCCTCGACCCGCGCCGTATCGAGATAGCTCGCATACGCTCGCCCGATCTTGCTCGCGGGATTGGCCTTCGCCGCCTCCAGGATGTCGCGAATCCGCTGGTTCGTCACATCCTCCTGCAGGATGTACGACCCCGCGGCCGGCTTGTCCGCCGGGATCGTCGTGTTCTTGATCCACGTGCCGTTCGCATACGCGAAGAAGTCATCGCCGGGCTTGACCGACCGATCCATCCCCGGCTCGTCGAATCCAAACGTGCCGATCTGCGGCGCTTGTGCGAAGGACATGGGGGTACTTCCGACCAGAAGGATTGCACCAAGCGCTGAGGTGCGCAGGGCACGAGGTGGTTTGCGGCGAAGAGAAGAGGAAGAAAATCTCTCGCCAAGATCGCCAAGATCGCCACGGCCGGAAGGGAAGAATCCGAATAGGAAGAATTTTGCTCGTTCTTCCTTGGCGATCCTGGCGATCTTGGCGAGAGTCATTCCGGCTCCGGCTCTTCGCCGCAACAACGTCATGGGCTGCTTCCCACTACCGGCGAAATCGGCAACCGAATCCGTGACGAGTACTCCTGCGAGTGATGCACGCTGTTGCGCGCTACGACCGGCTTGGACTCGTCGAAGTTGCTGCCGCCGGTGTTGAGATTGCGGTCGTAGCGCGGGAAGTTGCTGGACGACACTTCCAGCCGCACCCGATGGCCTTTCTTGAACGTGTTCGCCGTGATCATGGGCGCGAACTTCACCTTGTAGACCTCGCCGGCCTTCATGAAGACCTGCTTGTCATAGCCTTCGCGATAGCGCACGCGGAAGATGTTGTCGTCCAGGTTGTAGGCGACGCCGTTGGCGTCCACATCGATGAGCTTCAGCGTGAAGTCGGTGTCCTTGGCGTCTGACGAGACGTAGAGCTCGACGTCGACGAAGCCGGCGACCGTGAGGTCCTGTTCGAGCGGCGGAGTCGAGTAGACGAGAATGTCGTTGCGCATCTCGAGCGTCGACTGGTCGAATGCACCCACGGCTTTGATCGTGCCCATGCAGCACGCGCCGCCGCCGAGCGTCTGCACAGGTCGCAGCGGGTCGTAGACGAACGTGTCCGCCGCGGCTTGCTTTGGCTGGTCGGTGGTCAAGGCGCCATCACCGTATAGCGTGTTCGCGCGACCGGAGCTGGTCAGGTAGTAGTCGACATACTTCGTGCCCTTCAGCGGGAAGCTGTCGGTGCTGATCCACTTGTTCGCGCCCATCTGGTAGTACTCGACCTTCGGACGCTTCAGTGCGCCGTTGTCGACACCCTTCAGGTAGTGGTCGTACCACTCGAGCCAGCGCGCGAAGTAGTCGTAGCGTGCATCGCCGAGGTCGCGATCCCCGACCATCGTCTGCCGCTTTTCGGCGCCGAACATGCAGTGCGACGTGGGCCCGATGATCATCTGCTGGGCGTTACGCGCGCGCTCCGTCGAAGTGTTGTCGCGCGCGTAGTTGTACAACGAGATGTTCGGGCCGACGCTGACGTCGTACCACGAGAATCCCCAGAGCATCGGCACGCCAAACTTGTCGCCTTCGCCGGTGAGCGCGATGTCCTTCCAGGCGGGATCCGCGGGCGTGCGCGAGGAGAAGCGCTCCCACTCCGTCAGCGGACCGTTCGACGCCTTGTTGAGATCCCGCACCGGCAGATGCTGGTAGTACTTGTCGTAATCGAACCCGTGCGGCGTAGGAACGTTGGGATACAGGCGAAACGCCTCGCCCATGCGCTCGCGCTGCTCGTCGCTCAAGCCGTCCGGGTACTGCGGGCGCGGATCGCCGTGCTTCGCGTAGAAAATGTAGTCGCGATACCAGGAAGCGAACAGCAGCTGCAGAGCGCCGCCCCGGAACGTGTTGCCCTGCTCGCTGTACGGGCCAATCTTGCCGATGCCCGCGCCGGGTCCCAACGCGATGGCCGCGGCATGTGCCGGGTGCGCCGCTGTGTTCGTCTTGAGCTGGTTCTCGGCGGTGGACGAGCAACCGAAGGTGCCGACCTTGCCGTTCGACCACGGCTGCTTCGAGATCCAATCGATCGTGTCGTAGCCGTCTTCGGCCGCGTTCGCGAGGTACTCGTACTCGCCGCCGGACCAGTAGCGGCCGCGCTCGTTCTCGTGAACGATCGCGTAGCCGTTCTCCAGCAGCGTCGCGTTGAACTCGCTCATCGGCAGCGTGGCGGGCGTGAAGAACACGTCCATGGGATACGGCGAGCGGTACAGCACCACCGGGAACGGTCCTTTGCCGCGCGGCAGCCAGATGTTCGCGTCCAGCTTGACGCCGTCGCGCATCGGGACGGGCCGATGCAGCATCTTCTTGTCGACCAGGTCGGCTTCGAGCTCAGCCCAGTCCTTGTAGCCGGCGGTCCGTGCGTGCGCGGGCGCGCAGCACAAAGTCACCAGCGCCACGACCGTGATCTTGCACAGTGATCGCATCGTTCCCCCAGCTCGTTCGCCCAATCGTTTTGAAATGCGGCGGCCGATATTCCACGAGGACATGACGAAAGCCAAGCGATATAAGCCACGTCAATACCGGCCATTAGCACAATGATTTTCCGGGCATGCCGCGTGCGGTGTTTAATCGCAGGCATGAAAATCAAAACCGGTCTGCGGTGTATCGCCCTCGTTGCAATCCTCTGCGTCACGGCCGCCGCGCCGGCGCGCGACGACGCGCCGCTCAACGACATTCCGAAAGAGCTGAAGGCGCCGCCCGTCGATCGCGACTACACGCGTCGCATCGAGATGGTTCCGATGCGCGACGGCGTCAAGCTCTACACGATCATCCTGGTGCCGAAGAACGCCAAGGGCGCGCCGATCCTGCTGACCCGCACGCCGTACAACGCGGCGGCGCGCGCGAAACGCTCGGAGAGCGCATCGCTCCTTTCGACGTTGCAGCTGTCCGACGAGGAGTTCGTCAAAGCAGGCTACATCCGCGTGTATCAAGATCTGCGCGGCAAGTACGGCTCCGAAGGCGACTACGTCATGCAGCGTCCGCCGCGCGGTCCGCTGAACCCGACGAAGACGGATCACGCGACCGACGCGTGGGACACGATCGATTGGCTGGTGAAGCACCTGCCCGAGTCGAACGGACGCGTCGGCATGATCGGTTCGTCGTACGAAGGGTTCACCGCGGCATTCGCGCTGCTGGATCCGCATCCCGCGCTGAAGGCCTCGGTGCCGGAGAGCCCGCTGATCGACGGCTGGATGGGCGATGACTGGTTCCACCACGGCGCGTTCCGGCAGGAGATGCTCGCGTACATCTTCATGCAGACCTCCGGCCGCGGCGAAGGCATCTACAATGGCCTTGGCGAAGCCGGCATCTCGCGCAACACGCACGATGACTACGAGACGTTCCTCAGCGCGGGCTCCGCGGGCGACTTCATTCGCAAGTACGGGTTCGATCAATTGCCGTGGGTCCAGCGCACGATGGCGCACCCTGCTTACGATGCGCTGTGGCAAGGCCAAGCGCTCGACAAGCTGCTCGCAGCGAAGCCTTCATCCGTGCCGACACTGTGGGAAAACGGCCTCTGGGACTCGGATGACATCTACGGCGCGAACCGCGCGTGGCTCGCACAGAAGGCAGCGGGCAACATTGCCAACAACTGGCTGGTGATGGGGCCGTGGCGTCACAGCCAGATCAACGGCACCGGCTACGAAGTCGGGCCGCTCAAGTGGGAAGGCGACACCTCGCGACAGTACAACCGCGACATGGTGCTGCCGTTCCTCGAGCACTACCTGCGCGACGGCCCTGCGCACAACCTGCCGCGCGTGTCGGTCTACAACACCGGCGCGAACCGCTGGGAGCACTTCGACGATTGGCCGCTGATCTGCGAGCGCGGCTGCCCGCAACAGTCGAAGCCGCTCTACCTCCGCGAAAACTCCGGCCTGTCGTTCGACAAGCCCGCGGGCGCGGACGGCCAGGCCGACACGTATGTGAGCGATCCGGCCAAGCCAGTGCCGCACATTCCGCGGCCCGTCGTCGATCCCTTCTCGAACATGGCCGGCGGGTCGTGGTCCGGATGGGGCGATATGCTCGTGACCGATCAGCGCTTCGTCGACGGGCGCCCGGACGTGCTCACGTATCAGACGCCGGTGCTGACAGCGCCCGTTTCCGTGCGCGGCATTCCGGTTGTCGACCTGCGTGCAATCACGACCGGCAGCGACGCGGATTTCGTCGTGAAGCTGATCGACGTCTTCCCTGCCGACTATCCCGACAATCCCAAGATGCGGGGCTTCCAGCTGCCGCTGACGATGGACATCCTGCGCGGCCGCTATCGCAAGAGCTTCGAGCATCCGGAGGCGATCCCGCCGAACCAGGCGCAGCAGTACAGGTTCGAGCTGGCGAACGTGAACCACGTGTTCCAGCCGGGCCATCGGATCATGATCCAGGTCCAATCGACGTGGTTCCCGATGTACGATCGCAATCCGCAGACCTTCGTACCGAACATCTTCAATGCCAAGCCCGGCGACTTCAAGAAGGCGCAGATTTCGGTGCTCCGCTCCGGGGCGCAGCCCAGTGCCGTTTTGTTGCCGGTCGTGAACTAGGCGACTGCGCATGACGTCCGACAGCCCTACCGTCGCCGCGACCATCGCCCGGTTCGTCGCGGCGCAGGGTGTCGAGCGCGTCTATACCTTGCCGGGATCGCACGTAAAGCCGATCTGCAGCGAGCTGGCGCACCTCGGCATCCGGATCGTCTCGGCGCGCCACGAGTGCGGCGCCGTGCACATGGCGCACGCCGAGGCCGACCTCACCGGACGCGTCGGTGTGGCCATCGTGACAGCAGGTCCCGGCATGACCAACGCGATCACCGGAATCGCCAGCGCGTATTTGTCGCGCACTCCCCTGCTCGTCATGTCTTCGCGCGTGCCCGATGCGCAGGCAGGAATGGGAGCGCTCGAGGAAGTGCCGCAGGCGGATCTGGTGCGGCCGGTGTGTCGTTACGTTCGCGAGATCTCCGACGCGCGGCACGTGCTGCCGGGATTGCACATGGCTGTCGCGCAGGCGTTGGGGAGCGACGGTCCGCCGGGCCCGGTATACGTCGACTTCAACCCGAATCTGCTGCGGGAGCCGATCGCGGCGTGGCATCTCGGTGGGCAGTGGTTCAATCCAATCGTGCGCCCTGCTCGCTTGCCGAACGAAGACAGCATCGCGCACGCAGTCGAGCTGATTCGCGGCAGCCGCAGACCGCTTGCGATCGGCGGGCGCGGCGCTCTCGGAACGGGCGCGGCGCTGCAGAAGTTTCTCGAGTCCGCCGGCTGCTTGTATCTCGACACGCGTGAGAGCCGTGGTGCGCTTTCGCAAGACGACCCGCATTCGATTCCCGCGCTGCGCGGACGCGCCATCGCCGAAGCGGACCTGGTGATCACGCTCGGCCGGCGCCTGGATTTCGAGCTCGCGTACGGCTCGGGCGCCGTCTTCTCCGAATCGGCGCGCTTCATTCGCATCGGTCGAACCGCGGAAGAGTTGTCCGAGAATCGGCCTGGCGACGTCGAAGTGTGCGCCGACGTGGGCGCAGCGCTGCAACGCCTCGTCGATCTCGGCGCGACACCCGCGACGCCCGACACGGCTTGGAAGAACGAGCTCATGAAGGCGAACGTCTCGAAGACGCGCGCCACGCGAACGCACGCCGCGGGCGCCGACGGCCGCATGCATCCGCTGACGCTGATCGAAGCAGTCAACCGCCTCGTCGACGAAGACACGATCTGCATCGTCGACGGCGGCGACATTCTGTCGTTCGCTCGCATCGGCCTGCGTGCGCAAACGTATCTCGACCTCGGACCTTTCGGCTGTCTCGGTTCCGGCGCGCCCTACGCAGTCGCCGCGTCGCTGGCGTTCCCATCCCGGCGCACTATCGCACTCATCGGCGACGGCTCATTCGGCTTCGGCGCGATGGAAGTGGAAACCGCGGTGCGCAGCGGCGCTCGCGCGCTGTTCCTGGTCGCCAACAACGACGCCTGGAACATCGAGCGCCAGGATCAACTGCTCAAGTATCCCGACCAGGAACTCGGCACGACGCTCTCCCCCTGCCGCTACGACCTCCTCGCGAAGTCGCTCGGCGCCCACGGCGAACGCGTCGAACGTCCGGAGGATCTGGCCGCCGCATTCGAGCGCGCCCTCGCTCATCTGCCCGCGGTCATCGACGTCGCCATCACCCGCGATGCCGTCTCGCCCGACACGAAGAGCGGACTCGCCAACGTGCCGCCGCTGCACGCGACTCAATCCTGGGAAGACGCCGAACGCCGCAAACTCTGATCCCCTCCCCCGGTCGCCGGGGGAGGGTTAGGGAGAGGGCAAGCGCACGGAGGCGCCATGAGACATCCATTGACGCAACGACGCGCAACCGCGCTTCGCAAGAAAACGACGGACGCCGAACAACGCCTCTGGTATCACCTGCGTCGGCGGCAGCTAAGCGGTGTGCGCTTCCGTCGACAGGTACCGATCGGTCCGTTCATCGCTGACTTCGCTTGTCTCGAAGCGTCGTTGATCGTCGAAGTCGACGGCGGTCAGCATCACGACAACCCCAAGGATGCGCGCCGCGATGTCTATCTACAGTCACACGGATACCGGATTCTGAGATTCTGGGACAACGACGTGCTGCGGGAGACCGATGCGGTGCTGGAAGTGATCAGGCGTTCGCTGGAGGGGATGCCCCCATCCTGTCCTTCCCCCGCAAGCGGGGGAAGGGACGTAGTTCCCTAACCTCGTCTCATCCTCTTCTCCTATCCCCTCCTCCGGTCGCCGGGGGAGGGTTAGGGAGGGGCAAGCGCAAGGACCTCTCGCTACCTTATTACCGGCAGCAGAACCGAAGTCGGCTGAGCCTTCGACCGCAGGATCGTGACCTCGGCCTTGCGATAGTCGCCCGGTTTGGCGTTGAAGATGTTGTCGACGAAGGTCTGCGGGTTGCGGTCGTAGAGAGGGAACAGCGTCGACTGGATCTGCACCATGATGCGGTGTCCGGGCTGGAAGACGTGGTTGACGTTGGGCAGCTCGAAGCGGATCTGCGTGGGCTTGTTGGGTGCGATCGCGGTCGGATGTTCGAAGCTGTCGCGATAGCGGCCGCGGAAGATGTCGGTGGCGATCGGCATCTGGTAGCCGCTCGAGCCGATGTCGACCACGTCGTGGTCAGGATAGACGTCGATGAGCTTGACGACGAAGTCGCCGTCGCTGCCGGTGGTCGTCGCGCGAATGTCCGCGATGGGAATGCCCTGCACTCGCACCGGCTCGGTCAGCACCGGTGTCTGGTACGAAAGCACATCGGTGCGACCTTCGACGAAGCGCTGATCCCAGACCAGCCACTTGCTCCACGGCTCGTACGGACTGCCGAGCGTGCCGCCGCCGAGCTCGGCGAATGGATCGACGACGGGACGCGGCAGGAATGGAACGGGCTTGGCAGGATCGCTGACGTAGCTGTCGCCGCCCTTCGACTGCGTCGGCGCAGCGAACGACAAGCCGAAATCGGCGCTGACGTACAGCGGCTGCAATTTCGTCGCGCAGCCCTGGTCGCACGCAGTGGGCCACGTATCGAATCGGTCCCAGCGCTTCTCGCCGGTGTTGAACACGGCAACGCGCGGCAAGTTCGCCGGCGGACCGCCGCGCAGATGCTCATCGAGGAACGGCAGCAACATCTTGTATTGATACTCGCGTGCCGTATCGACATCCCACTTCATCGGGCCGAGCGACGTAGCGGTCGTCGGGCCCTGAATGTGATTCCACGGTCCGAGCACCAGCCAGTTGTTCGCATCCTTGCCCGCCGCCTTGAGCGCGCGCCACGCGTGATTCGCGCCCCACATGTCTTCCTGATCCCACAGACCCTGTGTCCACAGCGTCGGCACTGTCGAAGGGCTCGCGGCCAGCACGCGCGCGAGATCCTGACCCTGCCAGTACGAGTCGTACGCGGGATGCTCCATCGTGCGCTTCACCCAGGGCAGGCGGTCGAGACCGGTCGCGCGGATGTAGTCGCCGGCCGAGCCGGCGCGCAAGAACTCGGTGTACTTGTCGAAGACGTTGCTCGGCGTGATCACGCCGACGCCGCGCTGCCCGGTCTGCATGTGGATGTAGCCGAGCATCATGGTGCGGAACGCGCCGTAGTGAAACCAGTCGTCGCCCATCCAGGCGTCGATCACCGGACCCTGCGGCACTGCCGCCTTGAGCGCGGGATGCGGATTGATCAGCGCCATCACCGAAGTGAAGCCCTCGTACGAGGAGCCCATGATGCCGACCTTGCCGTTCGACTCGTGGACGTTCTTCACGAGCCAGTCGATCGTGTCGTATGTGTCGGTCGAGTGATCGGTTGACGACGGATTGAGCGGGCCGCGCAGCGGCATGGTCACGACGTAGTTGCCTTCCGAGCCGTGCTTGCCGCGCACGTCCTGGTACACGCGGATGTAGCCGGCGAGCAGGAACTGGTCCTGGCCGACATAGGGCTCGTAGATCCCGATGTTGTACGGCGTGCGATCCATGAGGATCGGCGAGTTCTTCGCACCCTTGGGGATGACGATGAGCGTGTTGAGCTTCACGCCATCCCGCATTGGGATCATCTCCTTGCGCGCGACGAAGTCCTGCTCCAGCTCGCGGACCTTGAAGTCCGGCGGAATATCCGACGGCAGCTCCTTGGGCGCGGGCGCCGTGGACTGGGCAAACGAGATGCTCGCGATGAGCGAGAAAATCAGAGCGAAGCGTGCGCGGTGAGTGTTCATCAGGAAATTGTAGGCAGCGCGTCCGCGGCGACTCACAAATCGTTCTAATGGCCGCCATAAGCGCCGCTACTTGCTGCGCATTAGCAATGGCCTTAATGGATCGCGGGCGAGCGATAAGGTAGCTTAATGGCCCATGAGCACCCAACTCGACATCGACCTGCTGCGAAATTTCGCCGCCATTGCCGAAGCCGGCGTGATGAGTCGCGCCGCGGAGCGCGTCGGACGAACGCAGGCGGCATTGAGCCAACAGGTGAAACGCCTGGAGATGGCGGTCGCCCAGACGCTCATGATCCGCACCGGCCGCGGCATCACACTAACGATGCATGGCGAGCGCCTGCTGCTGCACGCACAGAAAATCCTGCGCACGCACGACGAGGCAATCGCCGAGCTGTTGGGCCAGAGCCTGTCGGGAAACATCCGCTTCGGCTGTCCGGACGACTACGCGCGCCTGTTCCTGCCGCCGCTCCTGCAGACCTTTGCCCAGCAGCATCCGCAGGTGTTCGTCGAAGTGATCTGTGCGCCGACGCCGCGACTGATGGAGAAGCTGAAGGACCACGTCCTCGACATCGCCATCGTCTCCTACCCCGACAGCCCGCAGCGCGATCAATTCCTGCGCCGCGAGCCGTTCGTGTGGGTCGGCGTCAAGGGGAGCGATGCGTACAACCGCGATCCGCTGCAACTGGCGCTCTCGGATCTCGATACGCTGGATCACCAGGCCGCAACGTCGCGGCTCGAGCGTGCCGGGCGCAAATATCGCATCGCCTATGCGAGCGGCAGCATGACCGGGCTCACTGCCGTCGTCCGCTCCGGCCAGGCGATCACGGTGCTGACGCATGCGGCCGTGCCGCCGGATTTGCAAATCCTGCCGCCCTCGACCGGACTACCGAAGTTGCCGTCGGTGGGCATCAGCGTGCGGACCGAGGCGCACAACACGTCGAGATTGTTGCGCAGCTTCGAAGCTCACGTGCGCGCGGTACTGCCGACGCTCTAGAGAATCAACCGCCGCTTATGGCGGTCATTAAAACCTTTAGCTACCGGCAGCGAATTGTCGGTGCCTAGAATCCTCGTGATGCCGCCCTGCGGACCGTTATCGTCCGCGCGCAGCTCAGACTGTTGTGTCCGCAACAGGCCAACGTGCACGAGGTGATTTCCATATGATGATTCGTGACTGCCTCCGCTCCGCGAGGTCGCCGGTCGGCGCAGCCGTGCTGGTCGCTATCTACGGAGTTCCGCTGGCCGCGAGCGCGCAGAACCAGCCCGACTCGAAGATGGAGACACTGCAGGAAGTAGTCGTGACGGCGAGCCGCCGCACGCAGACGACGGAGGAAGTCCCGTACGCGATCTCGGTGGTGAGCCCGGTGCAGCTGACCAACAGCGGCACCACAGATCTCGCCTCGCTGGCCCGGCAGGTTCCCGGCGTCAGCATGACCGACAGCGGCGCGCGCTCGAGCGCGACGACATACCCGATCATTCGCGGACTCAACGCCAGCCCCGGCGCCGGCAGCTTCCGTACGTTCGAGCAGGCGCCCGTCGGCCTGTACATCGGCAACTCGCCCATCGATGGCTACTTCCAGTTCAACGACGTCGAGCGCGTCGAAGTGCTGCGCGGCCCGCAGGGCTCGCTGTACGGCGCGGGTGCGCTCGGCGGCGCATTGCGCATCATTCCGGTAGCGCCGAAGCTGGGCGAGTTTTCAGGCAACGCCGACGTGAAGCTCGGCATGGTCGACAAAGCAAGCGACCCGAGCTACACGACTGCGGCAGTGGTCAACTTGCCGCTGGGGGAGACGTTTGCACTGCGTGTGTCCGGCAACTACGACTACGAGCCCGGATTCATCGACGCACATGGCCTGATGCGACTCGACGAGAACGGCATCCCGCTGCGCGCCGATCCCTCGGATCCCGACAGCTCCGGTATCTACTACAGCAAGGAAGACTGGAACGACCAGAAGACATTTACGGGCCGCGCGAGCCTGCTGTGGCAACCGACGGACAGCTTCAACGCCACGCTGGCGTACATGTACGCCGATCTCGATGGCAACGCGGGCCGCACCGTCATGCGCTCCTATCCGGGCGGTCCGTTCACCGGCGATCCGCGCATCCTGTTGCCGCCCGGCGGCAACAACACGCGTTTCTCGGCGATCGAAGAGCCCTACGACCGCAAGACCGATCTGGCGAGCCTGGATCTGAGCTATGACGCCGGCTTCGCGACGATGTCCTCCACGAGCTCGTACTTCACGACCGACGGTGCAACGACGCTCGACAGCAGCTACGTGCTGTATCGCATCCCGCAGTACCTGGGTTACTACGTCGGCAGCACGTTGAACCCGCGCTTCATCATTCCGCAGGTGTACAGCGACAAGTCGCACACGTTCACCCAGGAAGTCCGGCTGGTGTCGAACACCGAGCCGGGAAAGATGTTCGACTACGTGGCCGGTGTTTTCTATGAGAAGCAGACGCGCATCGGCAAGTGGCTGGTTACGATTCCTGGATCGCCCGAGCGCTCGCAGGAGCTGGGATGCACCGGGATCTGGTTCCCGGGCGCGTCTTTCCCGGACTGCAACGTGTTGATCGGGCCGAACGACACGAACGTCGACCAGGACGACAAGCAGACCTTCGAAGACAAGTCGATCTTCGGCGAGCTGACCTGGCACTTCACCGAGCACGGCGATCTCACCGTCGGCGTCCGCCATTTCGAGCAGGACTTCAAGGACGTGCAGTCGCTGGAGCTGTACTCGTTCGGGCTGTCGGTGCCGGAAGAGCCGCGCGTATCGAAGGCTTCGAAGACGACGTGGAAGATCAATCCGTCGTACGAATACGCCGAGAATCATCGCGTTTACGCGGTGTGGTCGCAGGGCTTCCGCCGCGGCGGCTCCAACGCCATTCCGCTGGTGGGCCCGTTCGGCGATAACCCGGCGCTGATCACGTACCAGCCCGACGAAGCCGACAACTACGAGGTCGGCGTGAAGGGTCACTTCGCCAACGGCATCTCGTACACGTTCGACGTCTTCAAGATCTACTGGGACAACCCGCAGATCGGCGGCACGACGCCGACCACCAACTTCGCCGTCTGGAATGCCGATGAAGCGACGTCGACCGGCGCCGAGCTCGATCTCAGCGCGCCGCTCGGCGATTCCGGCTTCAGCGTCGCGATCAGCGGCGCCTATTCGAAAGCCGAATTCTCGAAGGACTACCTGGTGCCTTCGACGTTCGGCGACATCGTGGGCTTCAAGGGTCAGCAGCTGCCGGGCAGCCCGAAGACGAGCGCGGCTGCGACGCTGAACTACGAGCGCGACATCTTCGCCGACTATCGCCTGACCGCATCGCTCAACGGCACTTACCGCGATGAAGTCGTGCTCTCGAACTTCGGCATCCTGGGCCAGGCTCCGCTCACGGCAGAGAAGCTGACCGTCGTGAACGCCTCGTTCGCGCTGAACAAAGGTCCGTGGCTCTACGGCCTGTACGTGACGAACCTGACTAACGAGCACACGCTGCTGTCGCCGGGCAATCCCGATCCGTCGACCAGCAACCTGAGCACGGCTAGCCTGATCAACATGCCGCGTGAGGTGTCGCTGCGATTGAACTATCAGTTCTGAGCGGTGGTGACTGTCACGTCGGTGGCTGAGCCGAAGCGAGACGGGGAGGTCTCAGGTCTCGCTTCGACTCAAAACGGTTCGCGAAGAAGATTGGACGGGATTAACAGGATTTCAGACTCCTGATCCTGTTAATCCTGCTAATCCTGTCAATTCTCTTCTCGATCCGGGTGCTTTCCCGGCGAGCGGCAGCGCCTCGGCAAAACGCCCGGCGGAGGACGACTCATATATATGTATGAGCCGCAGCCCTATCTGACATAACGCAGAGTGTTGAACCGGCGGCGCAGCTGGGTCACTTCCGGCGCCAGAGTCTCGGGCTCGACGCTGCCCGACAACGCTCCGGCGATCAACGCACCCAGTGCCCCCATGTGTGCCGGCGTCATTCCCCACCGCGCGATCTCCGGTGTGCCGATTCGCAGGCCGTTCAAGTCGCCCGGCACCTCCTCGCCCGGCAAGCCGATGCCGCACGTGAGCAGATTCGCCCGGCGCAACAGCTTCGCTGCCGTTTGCCCGCCGCCGTAACGCGCGGCTTCGATCGCAAACTGGTGCGACGTGGTGTGGCCGCGATCCGCAGCGAAGACTGGAACGCCGGCACGATCGAGGGTCTGTGCGAGCGCCTTCGCGCAATCGCGCATCGCTTCCGCGTAGGCGCGGCCGAACTCGCGCCAGTCGAGCAACGCGATCGCGAGCGCGGCCGATTTCGCGACATCGAAATTCGCCGTGAGACCGGGATACGCGATCTTGTCGATGCGCTGCGCGAGATCGGGTTCGTTGGTGACGATCAATCCCGAGGGCGGCCCGCCGAGACTCTTGTAGGTGCTCATCGTCATCATGTGCGCACCTTCCGTGAGCGGATGCGGCCACACACCACCCGCTATCATTCCCGACAGGTGCGCAGCGTCGAACAAAACAGCGGCGCCCACTTCATCCGCAATCGTGCGCACCGCGCGCACCGGATGCGCAAACAGGTTGAGACTGCCGCCCACCGTGATCAGACGCGGCCGAATCCTGCGCGCCAGGTCTCGCAGCCCATCGAGATCGACGCTGTAGCCGGATGCGTCGACCGGCGCTTCGTGAATCTCGAGCTTGTACAGACCGGCCGCGCCGTCGGCATGATGCGTGACGTGCCCGCCGATCCGCGTCGACGGCACGATGATCCGGTCGCCCGGCGAGCACGTCGCCATGAATGCATACAGATTCGCCATCGCGCCCGATTGCACGCGAATCTCCGCGAACCGCGCCGCGAAGACTTCCGCTGCCAGCTCGGAGGCGATGACTTCGATCTGCTCGACGGCCTCCAGCCCCATCTCGTACTTGTCGCCCGGATAGCCGAGCGACACGCGCGTGCCGAGCCCGCTCGCGAGCAGCGCCTCGGCCTTCGGGTTCATGACGTTGGTGGCCGGATTCAGGTTGATGCAGAGATCTTCGTGAATCTCGCGGTTCTCGCGCACCAGCCGGCTGATCCGCTCTTCGAGCCGGTCGGCGTCGGCCGCCGCGGTGTCGCGGGCGAGCTTCTGCACGAAGTCTTCACTCGATCCCGGCACCCATGGGCGTCGTTGCAGCGTCGCAGCTCGCATCCTTTTCAAGTCTCCGTAGCGGCGCTCGCAGGTGCACTCGACATCGCCTTCGATCGCAGCCACCAGGCTACGAGAACCACGGCCGCCGTCCCCAGGCTGGCATAGAGCTGAGTCGCAAGCGATCGGGTGAACAGCATCGCGAGCATCGCGGCGACGATAGCGCCGATCGCTGCGATGCTCAGCCAGGGGAACCCCCACACTTTGATCGCAAGCCGCTCCGGATGCTCCCGCTCCATTCGACGCCGCAGCCGGACCTGCGCCAGACACACCATCGCGTAGACCATCAGCATGATCGCCCCCGACGCATTCACCAGGAATGCGAACAGGATCTCCGGCGCGATGACCGACGTGAGCACGGTCAGGTAACCGAACGCGCTGCTGATCAGAATCGCACGCGACGGCACGCGCCGCTTGTTGAGTGCGATCATCGACTGCGGCGCTTCCCGATGCGCCGCGAGCACGAACAACGTGCGCGACGCCACGTACACGCCGGAGTTCAGACACGACAACACCGCCGTGAGTACGATGAGGTTCATGATCGTTGCAGCGCCCGGCACGTGCGTGCGCGTCAGAGCTGCGGCAAACGGCGACGAGCCCGCGACGATCTCGGTCCACGGCACGATAGCGACCACGAGCAGCACGGACAGCACATAGAACAGCAGGATGCGCACGACGATCGTGCTCGTCAGCCGCGACATCGTTTTGTCGGACTCGCTCGACTCCGCAGCTGCAATCGTCACGATCTCCGCGCCGCACAGCGAGAAGATGACCGTGGTCACGCCTGCCAGGATCGACACGAGCCCGAACGGCGCGAAACCGCCGCCGTGCGCGGTCAGGTTCGAGAACGTGGGACCGCCCGGCGAGGTCAGTCCCGTCGCATACGCGCCGGCGATGAGGATGAAGATCACGATCGCCGCGACCTTGATCGACGAGAACCAGAACTCGAACTCGCCGTAGGAGCGCGAGGACAGCAGGTTCACCGCGGTCAGCACCAGCATCAGCGCCAGTCCGAGCTGCCACACGGGCAGATCGATCCACGCGTGCAGGAGCGACGCGCCGGCGATCGCTTCGATCGCGACGACGACCACCCAGAAATACCAGTACAGCCAGCCGCTGACGAAGCCGGCCCAGTCGCCGAGGCCCAGCCGGATGTACTCGGTGAACGAACCGGCGCCCGGCGTCGCCGACGCCATCTCGCTCAGCATCCGCATGACCACGAGCACGACGAGTCCGGCGAGCAGATAGCTCACGACGACCGCGGGACCGATTGCCGCGATCGCCGAGCTGCTGCCGACGAACAGACCCGCGCCGATGATGCCGCCGATCGAGATCATCGCGACGTGGCGCGAGCGCAGGCTCTTGGCCAGCTCGGCGGTCATTTCGGACTCATCCCGTGCTGCTTCAACAGCGTGCGCACCTCGTCATGCGGCAACGCATAGACGCGATGGCCATCGCGTCCTGTCATCGTCTTCGCGGCCATCAACGCGTTCAGAATCGATTCCTCGACCGCCTGCACCGTGCCTTCGAACAGCGGATTCATCAGCCCGTTGGGATACGCCTCGAGCGTCAACTTCTCTTTCGCATCGCTCGTGAGCTGGCCATTCGCGGTGGAAAATGCGATGAAGATGTCACCCGAGGTTTCGCGGCCGTAGTCGCCCATCCGGCCCATGGCGTGTGCCGGCCGCTTCGCGATGCGCTTGAGTTGGTTCGGCAGGAGCGGTGCGTCCGTGGCGATCACGACGATCATCGAGCCGTCGCCCGGCTTCTCGCCTTTCGGGTCCGGTCCGCAGGCCTTGATCGTGGGGATCGGCGAAGGCGGCCGGGTCGTGCAGGTCGTATAGCGATCCTTGAGCGCCTCGCCGACCTGGACCCCCGCGACGCGCAGCGTCGGCATCAAGCCGAAGTTGCACTGGACCAGCACGCCGACCGTGTACTTGCCGATCGGCGTCTCGATCACTCGCGACGATGTGCCGATGCCGCCCTTGAAGCCGAAGCACACCATGCCGGTACCGCCGCCGACATTGCCCTCTTCCACCGGCCCGCTGCTCGCCTTCGCCAGCGCCTGCAGCGCGTGCTCGGCCTTGACGTGAAATCCGTCGGTGTCGTTGAGATAGCCGTCGTACGTCTCCGCCACGACCGGCGTGTACCAGCTGCCTGGAATCTTATGATCCACGATCCAGCCGACCACCGCGTCGCGCACCACGCCGACACTGTGAGTGTTCGTGATCATGACCGGCCCGTCGAAGAAGCCCCGCTCCTCCAGCCACGTGGTGCCCGTCATCTCCCCCGCCGGATTGCTGCTCGCCCACGCGGCGTACACCGGATTGATCGAGTTCTTCCCGCGCGGAAGGATCGCCGTCACGCCCGTGCGCACCGGCCCCTCCCCTCGCTTCAGCGCCCCCTCACCGCTGATCAACGTCACCTGCCCCACCTCGACTCCAGCAACGTCGGTGATGGCGTTCAACGGACCCGGCTTGCCGTCGAGTGGGACACCGGCTTCGCGGGCGCGTTCCGACGTAGCTGCGGACGCAGGTAAGGTAGCGAGGAGGCAACTCGCCGCGACAACTAAGAAACGAAGAAGATCTCTCGCCAAGATCGCCAGGATCGCCAAGGTCGGAAAGCAGAATCCAGAACTTTCACTTTTCGGAATTCTTCCCTTCTTCCTTGGCGATCTTGGCGATCTTGG
>DATEKT010000148.1:0-14846 GCA_035277305.1 Steroidobacteraceae bacterium
CACGTCGCGAGTCCCACTCTCACTGCCTCATTGCCATCGAGGATCTTTCCCGAGTACGTCAGCTCGCGTGCCACATCACCGCGCACCAGCTCCCGCAATAACGCAATCCCCGCCATATCCGGCACGAGTCCCCACTTGATCTCCATCACCGAGAGTTTCACGTCCGGCGTCACGTAGCGGATGTCTGCACCCAAAGCGATCTGCAGTCCGCCGCCGAAGGCCACGCCGTGGACGGACGCAATCACCGGCACGGGCAACTCGCGCCAACCCCAGCCAGTTTGTTGTGGCGCGTTCGCGAGGCCGTGAGTGCGATCGGCCAGCGTGTGGCGTGGACCGGTTCCCATTTCTTTGAACCGGCTGATGTCCAATCCCGCGCAGAAGGCGCGACCCTCGCCGTGCAACACGACGGCGCGCAGGCGCGGCTCGGCTCGCAGCCGATCCTGGGCCGCGAGGATGCCCTCGATCATCGCGGTGTCGAGCGCGTTCATCTTGTCGGCCCGGTTCAGCCGGACGTCGGCGACGCCGTCGCTGTCGAGGTGAATGACGACCCGATCGTTCATCGTGTGACTCCCGTCTCGTGTGCGGGCCAATCTACTGCTTGCAGTACATAAACGTCACGGAGAAGATGAGCGGGTGAAAAAAACCGCGCTGACCCTGATGCTGGCCTCCCTGATCCTTGCGGGATGTGCCACGACAGACGACTCCACCGACGAGACTGAACCGACTGTGATCGAAGCAGCCCCGGCCGAGGTGGCCGCGGCGATCGAAGAAGCGGCGCCCCCCGAGGACGAGAGCTCGAAGCAGGAAGAAGGCGAGGTTCCCCTTCCCGTCGCCGAGTCGGAGCAGCCGGCGACGCCCACCGAGGAGGTCATCGTCAAGGCGACTCGTCACCAGGTGATCCACGACCTGGTCGCCGAAGCTCAGAAACTGCTGCATGACGTCGAGCTTCAATACGTCTTCACGGGCAAGGGCAAGAATCAGATTCTTCGCGGCCGTCCCGTCGCCTTTGCGCTGTGGAACGACGCCACGCAGGAGTGGTCGGTCGCCCAGATCGAGCTGCCGCGTCCGCCCATCAAGTGGAAGCCCGGCCGTAAGCCTTTGCCGTTTCGTACGCTGACCCCCGGTATCCAGGCGCAGCACGTGAAGGGCACCGGCGCGGAGCGGCTGATGTTCTCGTTCTCCCAGGACGGGAACCCCTTGAAGGTCTACGGACGCAAGTTCCCCGTGTTCGACAACAAGCTTCTGAAGCGCCGGCAGTGGCGCGCGGTCGTCCAGACAGCGAAGCCGATCGTCTATCTGCCTTTCACGGAAGACACCTTCGATCCGGGTTTCGTCGCCAGCGGGAAAGATTTCCTCATGAGCACTGCGCGCCAGGCGATCGAGGAGCTGCGTGCCGCGGAGGTGCCGAGCAGGGCGTTTCCCGGAGAGCTGCTCGCCGACTCGGTTCCTCTGCAGGTCATCACGACGCTTGCGGTCATCGAGCAGACGGATGACAAGGACTACGTGGAGAAGCAGGCGCTCGCCTTCGACGAAGTGCTGAGTCAGTACGGGTTGAAGCAGGAAGAGGCCTATCGGTACAGCGTGTCGAGCGCGAACGCGATCGGTCCGATGCAATTCACCAACCGCAGGGGCAACGGCACCTACTCACTCGTCGTCAGACGCTGCCCGGCCGCGAAGCTCGACCCGAACTTCGAGCGGGGTGCGACGAACCTGCTCAACGCCATGAAAGCGGCGGTCTGCTTGCTGGATCTCGAGCTGGCGGCAATGCGGGCGGACATTCGCACCGCGTATCCGGCCAACCCGGCGGTGCTGGGGATCTTTCCCGTCGCTGCGTACAACGGCGGGCCGCGCAATGTCACGAAGCTCTATCGCGTGCTCACTCGCATGAAAGTCGGTCTCGACGAATTGAGCCGCGTGGGAGTGCTCCCCGAAGGATCGTCGGTGACATGTCCGTGTGTGTGGAAAGCTGTAGGCGAGGGCGGTGTCCTGCCGATTGCTATTCCGAAGTACAACAACGAGAACCGCTGGTACATCGAGAAGTACCAGAGCATCGTGAGCCTGTTCGAGTAAACGAGCCCAAGCGTAGTCGGACAGGAGCGCCGCCACATGACCAACCGACTCGGCACAGTTGTGATCGTTCTCAGCCTGGGAGCTGCTCAAATGTCGAGTCGCGCGAACGAAACCGATGGGAGCGATGACAAGCAGTCTCCCGGCGTGGCGGCTGCGAGTGCACTTCTGCAATCGCTACCGGACGCCGAGCGAGCGCAAGCGCAGTTGCCATTCGATTCGCCTGAGCGCACGAAGTGGAACTACGTTCCCATGAAACGCGCCGGCGTCGCGCTCGCGGAGCTCGATGCAAACCAGAAAGCGCTGATCGATCCATTGCTGCGTTCCGCGTTGAGCCCGACAGGCCTCGAGACTGCTCATCAGATCGTGCAGCACGAACTGATCCTGGGGGAGATCGAAGGGAGCTCGCGGCGCGATCCGCAGCTCTACTACACCGCGGTCTTCGGCAAGCCCGGTCCGCGTGCACCCTGGGCGTGGCGGTTCGAAGGCCATCATCTTTCCGTCAACGCGACCCAGGTCGACGGTCAGACTCAGGTCGTGGCGCCGCTCTTCATGGGCTCGAATCCCGCGCGTGTGCCGTCCGGTCCGAAAGCCGGGCTGCGATTGCTCGCGGCAGAAGAAGATCTGGCTCGCGCTTTGATCCGCATGTTGCCGGAGGCGCGGCGCGCCCGCGCGATGCTTGCTGGTGACGCGTTCCCGGACATCGTCACGCGTAACGACCCCAAGGTACGTTCGTTGAACATCGAAGGGCTTGCGGCAGGCGACATGTCTCAGCCCGAGCAAGCGCAGCTACGCAAGCTGCTGCACGTGTACTCGGATCGCATGACGGAGAGTGCTGCGCGAGAGCAGCTCGAGCGTATCGAGCGCGCGGGCTTTGACAAGCTGCACTTCGGATGGGCCGGTAGCCTCGAGCCGGGAAAGCCGCACTACTACCGAGTGCATGGCCCGACTGTGCTGATCGAGTATGACAACACTCAGAACAACGCCAATCACATCCACAGTGTCTGGCGCGACCTGGAGCGCGACTTCGGCGGCGACTTGCTTCGTGCGCACTACGAAGCGCATCGGACCGATGATCATGGCCACGAGCATTAGCTCGTGACCATGCAGCGAATCGCCGGCTCGATGCAGTAAGCGGTCTGGGGGCGTCCGCGGGCGGTCACTAGACTGGCCGCCATGCGAATCCTGCTAACGACCATGTGCGCGCTCGCCGCACTGCTCTGCGCCCCGGCGCAGGCCAGCGAAGCAACACCCTCCAAGGCCGTCCTCGTAACGGGTGCCAGCAGCGGCATCGGTCGCAAGATCACTGAGCATCTCGCCGCAGACGGCTACTTCGTCTACGCCACTGCGCGCAAAGAGGAAGACCTCAAAGCGCTCGGCGCGATCAAGAATGTTCAGGCTCTGCGCCTCGATGTCACGAAACCTGAGGACATTGCGGCTGCAGTGGAGGCCGTGACCAAAGCCGGCCGCGGTCTCTACGGACTCGTGAACAATGCCGGTGTCGCGACCTTCGGCACGATCGAAAAGATGCGGATGGAGGAGTTCGATCTCACGATGAAGGTCAACGTCTACGGACCCGTGATGATGATCAAGGCGTTCACGCCGCTCATCGTCGCGGAGAAGGGGCGGATCGTGAACATCAGCTCACCTTCCGGCATCACCGACGGCGGCGGGCCCGACATCGCCGCGTACGTGATGAGCAAGCACGCGATCGAAGGACTGACGGATTCCCTGGCGCTGCAACTCGGCCCTCGCGGAGTTCAAGTCACCGCCGTCGAGCCGGGCGCCTACCGCTCCGACATGGACAAGAACATGCTCGAGCGCCTCACCGAAGAAGAGAAAGCCGACATGATCAAGGTCTGGGGAAAGCCGCCGGATCCGCTGATGTTTCCGGAGCCGGACGAAGTCGCCGTGGCGGTCAAGCAGGCGATCTCAGAGCCCACTGCGAAACGTCGCTATCTCGCCATTCCGCGCAATGCACAGGACCGGATGAATCAACGCCTGCCGGAGCGGCTGATCCGCTATCAGATGCAGCAGCTCGTCCGCTGGAATGAAGGCCATTCCTACACCTTCGACCGTGCGGCCCTCATCAAGATGCTGGACGACGCGCTGGTCAACTCCCGGCCGCGAACCGAATGAGGCTCACAGCTCGCGAATCCAGACGTTCCGGTAACTGACCGGACTCTCGTGATCCTGGAGAAGGAGCGGCTCTTTGGCATTCTGCTTCGAGTATGAAGGCGCGCCGCGATAGACAGTGCCGCCCTTGAGCTCGACATGATCTTGAACGAGCACGCCGTTGTGCACGACGGTGATGTACGCAGGCTTCGTCACTTTGCCGTCGGCAGCGAAGTGCGGCGCGCGAAAGAAGATATCGTAGGTCTGCCATTCGCCGGGCTTGCGGCTGGCGTTCACGAGCGGACTGTATTGCTTGTAGAGGCTGGCAGCCTGCCCGTTGGCGTACGTTGCGTTCTCGTACGAATCCATGACCTGCACCTCGTACAGGCCCTGCAGGTAAACGCCGCTGTTGCCGCGCCCTTGTCCTTCGCCTTCGATCTTTGCGGGCGCGCGCCATTCGATGTGAAGTTGCGCATCTCCGAACGCGCGCTTCGTTCGGATATCCCCGGTTCCCTTCACGACTGTGAACGCATTGCCCTCGACTCGCCATTTTGCCGGTCCGCCCTTAGCGCTCTCCCACGCCGAGAGATCTTTGCCGTCGAAGAGCACCACTGCGTCGGAAGGCGCAGCAGTTCCGGCACCGGGCGTGACGATGGGTGGGACAGGTTTCCAGACCTCAGTGAGCGCCGGATCGATTTCCGTCGGAGCTTCTGCGATTGCGGCGAACGCGGACAGCAGGGCGGTGGATGTGAAGCAGAGTGTTGCAATTCGTCGAGCGGTCATGAGTACACCTTCGAGTGAGAGCTGCGATGCTTATCCCAGCAATTCCGCGATTGTGCGGTCTTTGCCCGACCACACCGAGTTGATCCAGCGCTGCACGCGTTCGCGGAAGGCCGGATCGTTCTGATAATCCCCCGAGCGCAGCTCGGCGGGAATCGGATACTCCTGCACTTTGACCCGCACTTCGCCGATGCGGTCGGCGAACAGGTCCGCCATCGAGGGGCGGCCGTTGGGATACACGATCGTGATGTCCAGGATCGAGTGCAGCGCATCGCCCATGGCATCGAGCACGAAGGCGATGCCGCCGGCCTTGGGCTTGAGCAGACGCGCGAAGGGCGAAGCCTGTTTTGCATGCTTTGCGGGCGTGAAGCGCGTGCCCTCGACGAAGTTCATCATCGAGACGGGCAGGTCGCGAAACTTCGCGCAGGCGCGCCGCGTCGCCTCGATGTCACGGCCCGCGAGCTCGGGCCGGCGTTCCAGCTGCTCGCGCGAGTAGCGTTTCATGAACGGGAAATCGAGCGCCCACCACGCGAGGCCGAGCAGCGGCACCCAGAAAAGCTGGCTCTTGAGGAAGAAGCGCAGGAAGGGAATGCGGCGGTTGAAGATTGCCTGCAGCACGGGAATGTCGACCCAGCTTTGATGGTTCGCGAGCACCAGGTAGTGACCGCGGGGATTCAGGTTCGCGTCGATCGATGTCGTGAGGCGCCAGCGCGTGAACGTATCGAGCATGAAGGTGTTGCAACCGATCCAGCTCGCGGCGATTGCCATCAGCACGGCGTTCCAGAAGCTTCGCGCCGCGCGCCAGGGCATGAGTGCTTTCATCAGGGCGCCGATCATCACGAACGGCACATGCACGATCGTGTTCAGGGCCAGGAGCAAAGTCCCGAAGGCTATTCGCGCTCCGGTCCAGATCGATCGCATCTATCCCCTCGTTATTGTGCGGAGTTGTGCGGGCGCGGCGAGCATAGCATTGCACGCAAGAATCGGAGTGCGCCCGTCGGTCGAAGCAACGTATCCTGCAAATCGTATGGGAGCTCGCACACTATTGCTGATCTCGAGCATATTGGTCCCGAGTGCCCAGTCGGCGGAGACGACGTCGCCTCAGCTCTACGACATCGTCACCGAAACGGCCATGCCGCATCTCGAGGAGAATCTGCGCTACGCGACCACGCGTGAGCAGCGCTGTCTCGAACCCGATGGGCTCTGGTCCAGGTTCCCTGTCCTGGAGATCCCCGCGCTGAAGGACTGCAGGCTCGAGCAGGAGAGTCGTCAGGAAGACGTCGTCTCGTACGAGCTGATCTGCGAAGGCGGACATGGAACGACCGGGCATGCAACCTGGCAGCTCGGGCAAACTCACAGCATCGGCACGCTCCAGGTCAAATTGGGCGGCAAGAACATGACCTTCTCCCAACGGATCACGGCCCGAGTGCTGGGTGCCTGTTCGCCGACTCCCCTTGTGCAGCAGCACATGTGAAATAGCGATGTAGGAACGGAACCGACCTTTGTCAGCGTCGCGTTGAAACGCCAACGGCACACAACGCGAACAGTAGGGAGACGGGGTCATGCTGAAACTCAGTGTCCGCGCGCTATCCGCAGCCGCTTTCATGGTGAGCGTTTCTTTGGGGAGCCTGTTGGCTGACTCCACGTTGGCTCAGGAGATGTCGTTCAGCAGACAAGACACCTTGCCGTTCGGACCGTTCGCAGGTCAGAGAGATGCTGCCGCAGGCGACTTCAACGGCGACGGTAAGGTGGACATGGTCGTCGCGATGGACGGCCCCCCAGCGCTGCGTATCCTGCTCGGCCATGGCGATGGAACCTTCCAGGAAGGACCGACTCCGCCCATTCAGCAGGGCGCGCAACACGTTGTCGTCGCTGACTTCAACAATGACGGCCGACAGGATCTGGCAGTCATCCATTTTGCGAGCAACGCTGTCGTCACTCTGCTCGGCAACGGCGACGGCACTTTCCGAGCTGCTCCCGGTATCAGTACCGAAAACGTGCTGAGAGCGATCGTCGCAGGTGACTTCAATGGTGATGGTGCGCAGGATCTGGCCGTCGCAACCAGCGCGATTGTCGGGTCCAGTCTGAACATTTACCTCGGCGCCGGCGACGGCACATTCTCACTGGCGCAGCAGGTCAACAGGATCCCGATTGCGCTCGCGGCGCGCGACCTCAATGGCGACGGTCTGCTGGACCTCGCGACCATAGAAGTCGGTTCGCAGCAGAATCGCGTGTTCGCCCTGCTGGGGCAAGGCGACGGCACCTTCGAGCCCGTCGCGCAGACGTCCGCCGACATCGGACCGGCCGCGAGATCGCTCGCGGTGGGTGATTTCAATGGCGACGGCATGCAGGACGTGGCCACGGCCGACCCGAACAACGACGTCATATCCGTGCTGATCGGCAACGGCGATGGCACGTTCGCAGCCGCTCAGACATACGCACCTGGAGTGTCACCCTTCGATCTGGTGCAACCCCTGGACATCGAGGTCGCAGACTTCAACGCGGATGGCCACCTGGACCTGGCCACCGCCAACAGAAAACCCGCCGATCCGCCGATAGAAGGCAGCGCAGGCATTCTGCTCGGACGAGGCGACGGGACCTTCGAGCCCGCTCGCGAGTTTGCGACGACCGACGGGACGGAAGTGCTGGTCGTGGCAGATTTCAATCGGGATGGCCGGCCGGACATCGCGGCGTTGAGCGACAGCGACTTCGCGGAGGACCGCATGACCGTCCTGCTCAACACCACGGCTACTGCGCAGACCGAGGTGACGATCGATATCAAGCCCGGCAGCGCCGTGAACAGCATCAATCCCCGGAGCAACGGCAAGATTCGAGTCGCCGTGCTGACTCGTGACGGCTTCGATGCGACTGCAGTGGACCCGGCAACGGTTCGCTTCGGTGGCACCGGCACCGAGGCGGCGCCCGTTCACTTCGCGCTCGGGGACGTCGACGACGACGGCAGCACCGACCTTGTCCTGTGGTTTAAAACCCGGGAGACGAGCATCGCGTGCGGCGCTACGTCCGCATCGCTCACTGGAAGAACGTCGGGCGGACAGCCGATCAGCGGGTCGGATTCGATTCGCACGGTGGGGTGCGGGCCGAACTGAGCCTGGTACGCCGCAATCTCATTTGCGCCGCGCTCGTCGCGGCGCTTTCTTTTTCGCAGCCGCTTTCTTCTTTGCGGCAACCCGCTTCTTTGGTGCCACCTTCTCCGGTAGCTCCTGGCCGCCGGTCTCGCGATTCCACTCCTCGAAGGTCTCGGGTTTGATCTTCCCCTCGACCAGCAGCTGTGCAAACTTGCGACGTTGCGCTTTGCTCTTGAATGGCATGAGACGCGTCCTCCGGGATCAGTCCAGGAACTCTCCAGCGCGAACTCGATGCCCGCGCAGCTTCTCGCGCGGCATGCGGTCGAGCTGTCCGACGATTGCGCCGATGCGTTGATTGGCCGCGAGCTCGCGCCGGTGCGTGTCGATGAACGACCAGAACAACCCATCCCAGGTTTCGCACCAGCTGCCGGCCTTGAAGTCGCTCATCTTGCGGACGTAGTTCGAGCCCGCAATGTACGGCTTGGTCGAGATCAGCCCGCCGTCGGCGTACAGCGCCATGCCGTAGACATTCGGGACCATGACCCAATCGTACGCGTCGATGAACAGCTCCATGAACCATCGGTAGACGTCGTCGGGCCGGAAACCGCACAGCTGCATGAAGTTGCCGAGGATCATCAGGCGCTCGATGTGATGCGCGTAAGCATGATCCAGCACGCGTCGGATGACAGTGTCGATCGGGCCGATGCCGGTGCTCGCCGTCCAGAATGTGTCCGGCAGCGCTCGGTCGTGGTTCCAGAAGTTGCGCGTGCGCTGCCGCCGGCCTTTCAAAATGTAGGCGGCGCGCATGAACTCGCGCCAACCGATGAGCTGGCGCACGAAGCCTTCCAGCGAGTTCAGAGGAATGTTGTCGGCGCTCAGCACCGCATCGAGCACTTCGCGCGGCGTCAGCAAGCCGATGTTGAGCATCGGCGTCAGCACAGAGTGGAAGAGGGCCGAGTCGCGCGTCGAGATCGCATCCTGATAGTCGCCGAATCGCGGCAGGCGCGTCTCGACGAATTCGCGTAACCAGCGCCGCGCGTCCGGGTACGTGACGGGGTATTTGAAGTCGGTCGGCGAGCCTGGATTGTCACCGAAATTCGCGGCCACGTATTCGCCCGCTTCGCGAACGAACTCATTGGTGCGCGGGCGCCAGAGCGGCGCGGGCTCCACTGTGCGCGGCAGTTTCTTGCGATTCTGCGCATCGAAGCTCCATTGACCGCCGACCGGCCGGCCATTCTTCATGAGCACGTCGAAGCGCTTGCGCTGCTCCGCGTAGAACGTCGCGAGGAACATGCGGCGGCCGGCAAAGTGTTCCTCGAGATCGAGCGGGGAGGAGAGGAACATCGGAGTGTCGTGCCGGATGAGTTTGAGTCCGGCTTTACCAGCCTCGCGCGCGACGCGTCGATCCAGCCAGTCGTCGACCGGATCGATGATGTGCAGACGGTCCGGTTGCAGCAGCCGCGCACGCTCGATGACGGCGGCCATCGTTGGCGCTTCGTCGACATTCAGGTAGTGCACTTGCGCGTTCTGCTTCTCCAGGTGCGCCGCATGCATGCGCATCGATGCGCGGTGGAGTATCAGCTTCTGCTTGTGGAACGCGTACTGGCGAAAGTACAGCGCATCCTCGACGAGCAGTACGTGCTTGTTGCGCGCGAGGGTGGTGTTACTCGCGAACAGCTGGTGGGGGAAGAGCAGTAGAACGTCCACCGAGGGTCAACGGTGTGCACGTCCGGTGGTTCCCGCCGGTTTGGGCCGGAACCAGAGGTGATACGCGATTGTCAGCACTGCCAGGAAGGGCAGGCCATAGATCAACGTCATCCGGAACTCACGCGTGAACACGGAAGTGACGAGAATCGCCAGTATCATCCCGGCGCCGAGCACGCTCGTGTACGGATAGCCCCACATCCGGAACGCCGACGGGCCGGGGTGTTTGCGGCGGAAGAACAGGTGCGTCACGAAGATCATCAGCCAGGTGAACAGCGCGCCGAACATCGAGATCGCAATCATCAGCGTGAACGAAGCTTCGGGCATCGACATGTTGAGTGCGACGGCGAGCGCAATGCCCACGCTCGAGAGCATCAGCGCTGCAATCGGCACGCCCCGCTTGTTGAGTTCGCCAAGACGCCGCGGCGCGTGTCCGGCACGGGCGAGGCTGAACATCATGCGAGTGGTGATGTACAGCTGGCTGTTCATTGCCGAAAGCGCAGCGACGAGAATGACCAGGTTGATGATGCCGGCCGCTCCGGGCACGTGCGTCGCTGACATGACTTTGACGAACGGGCTCCCCGTCGTGCCCGCCGCCTCCCACGGCACGATGGCGAGCACCAGCGCCAGGGTCAGCATGTAGAAGACCAGCAACCGAACCAGCGTCGCGCGGAAGGCGCGCGTGATCGCTCGTTGCGGATCCTTCGCTTCGCCGGCCGCGACCGCGATCATCTCGATGGACAGATAGCTGAAGATCGCGACGATCACCGCGACCCACATGCCCCAGACGCCGTGCGGAAAGAAGCCGCCGTGCGCCACGTAGTTGTGGAAGCCGACGCCGGACTCCGCGGGCGCATTGAAAACGAAGTAGGCGCCGAGCAGCAGGAAGGCGACGATGGCCGTGATCTTGAACATCGAGAATCCATACTCGACGGAACCGAACATGTTCACGCTCACCGCATTGATCGCGATGAGGCTGCCCGAGAACCCGATGATCCAGATCCAGCCCGGCACGTGCGGAAACCAGTACTGCATGTACACCGCGATTGCGCTGACCTCGGTGCCGACCGCCAGCACGATGCACGACCAATAGGCGTAGCGCACCAGGAAGCCGGCCAGCGGCCCGATGTAGAACTCGGCATAGGCGCCGAATGCACCCGAAATGGGATGACCGACCGTCATCTCGGCGAGGCAGCCCATGAGCAGCAGGCTGACGATGCCGCCGATCGCATAGCTGATGAGCACGCTGGGACCGGCGAAGCCGATGGCGAAGGCGCTGCCCAGGAACAGCCCGGTGCCGATGGCGCCGCCGATCGCGATCATCGAAAGCTGTCCCGTCGAGAGGCTGTGCTTCAGCCCTTTTTCGCGTTCGACGAGTGCGTTGAAATTCTGGGTCAGGGGTAAATCCTCTCCCGCATGCAGGGCCGGGAGCGTAACCTGCTCAGCCGTGAACGTCACGACCCGAGCCCGCGAGCTGGAGCGCACCAACCGCGACTTCTATGAGTCGCTGTGGGGCGAGTCGCAGCTCATCGCCCCGGAGCGGTTCAACACCTGGCCGCTGGTCGCATCGCTCCTGCGCAACGACTCGCGGTGCCTGGAGGTCGCGCCGGGTTTGCGACCCCGCTTGCCCCTGGCAGGCACCCGTTTCGTCGACATGAGCGAGCAGGCCGTAGCGCAGCTGCGCAAGGCCGGTGCATCCGCCGAGACAGGCACGATCGACCGGCTGCCGTTCGCGAACGGCGATTTCGACCTGGTGTGCGCGATGGATATCGTCGAGCACGTCGACGATGACGCCGGCGCACTGAGCGAGTTGACTCGCGTGCTGGCGCCGGGCGGCACGTTGCTGATCTCGGTGCCGCTGCACCCGTCGCATTGGACAGCCTTTGACGATTTCGTAGGCCACCGTCGGCGTTACGAGCCGGCGTTGTTGACTTCACTGCTCGGGCAGTTCGGCATGAGGGTCGAGCGCAGTGCGGTCTACGGCATGGCGCCGCGCTCCTCGCATCTTCTCGAGCTGGGAATGTGGTACCTGGTCAATCAGCGCGAGCGCGCGATGTGGTGGTACAACCGTGTGTTCATGCCGCTCGCCGTCAGGTTTCAGAAACCGCTGCGGTGGGTGGATGGACTGATCGCGGACGAGGATGTGGCCGAAGTTGTCGTGGTGTGCAGGGCTTTGCACTGATCCTACTTGCGGCTGAACTGGTACCGGTTGCGTAACACGCTCTTGCCGGCCGCATCGATTTCCTCTTTCGAGATAGTGAGACGCTGCGGCGTCAGGACGAGCTCGTAGCGCTCGACCTTGCCCTTGTCGGCCTGCTCGCAGGTCATGCGCCGGCCGGCCGGTTGCTCCTGGGCTTCCTCGCTGATGCGGCACTTCGTCGGCGGATCTTCGTCTCCCAGCGACGACCAGGTCAGCTGCTTCGCGGAGAAATCGAACTGCATGCGCTCGTAGGAGTAGACAGTCTTGGACGGACCGTCGTCGTAGGCGAAATGCAGCACCAGTTCGTTGGGCGCTCCCAGCGCGATGAACAGTTTGGTGGGCAGCGTGACCATCTTGTCCGGCTTTTCGTAGTCGCGATAGGTGAGGGTGCCGGTCCATTCACCTTGCACGGCGGCGAGGCCTGCATCCGGCGCGGGATTGTAGAGCGCTCCCGCCGACCCCGAACCGAAACACAGAACGGCGAAGAGAATTGCTTGCGCGCGCATTCAACGACTCCTGCAGCTATTCGCCAAGGTGCTGGTACATCACGAACGCATCGACATATCCCTGCGTGGGATGACGGAACGCGCCGGGAAGACGCCCGACGATCTCGAAGCCCAGTGATTGCCACAGCCGCACGGCGCGCTCATTGGTGCTGACGACGAAATTGAATTGCATCGCCCGGTATCCGCGATCGCGGGCGTAGTTCATCGAGTGCTGACACATCGCGCGCGCTACGCCGCGTCCGATCTGAGCGGTACGAGTCATGTATCCGCAATTGCAGACGTGCTTCCCGCCGCCGGCCTGATTCGGACGAACGAAGTAGGTGCCGACGATGGCGCCGTCCTCTTCAGCCACGAACGTGTCTTTCTCCGGCGCCAGCCAGTAGGCGAGGGCCTCCGCTTCGCTCATGTCCGTCTCGAGCGTATAGGTCGCACCTTCGCGGATGACCGGGAGGATGATTTCGAGGAGGGCCGGGCCATCGCTGGCTCGTGCGGGTCTGATTTGCATGGGTCTGCCTGGTCCGGTGGCTTTACCGGTCTGCCGGTGCCGTTCGCCGGTATTTTACTTTGCGGTGTAACCCTGGAGCGGTTTGCCGTGTCTTACACCCAAGCCCCGCAATAACGCGGACCGAGCACCGAAGAGACCGAGGAGATCGCCATGTTTACCGCCATCAGCCGCAAAACCCAGTCCACCGTCTGCATGATCCTGGCGGCTGTCATCGTCAGCTCCGGCCTGTCGCTCGGCGCCTTTGCAGCCGACCACGCCGCCGCCCACGACGGCTACTCGGTCACGATCACGCAGATTCAGTAAGTCTTCCCCGCCCCCCTGCCGGCGGCGCCTATCAAGGCACGCCGGCAGGCTTTGGCTCCCGGCGGAACACGCGAAACACATAGACCGCATACCTGTTCATGCCTTGGGTGCTCGCGCGCCGGCGCCCGCTCCCCACTGCAGCGCGAATTCGCAGGCGACGAAAGGCGCCACCCACGACAACCAGATGAACGCCTCACCGCCGCCCATCTCATCCAGGTCCGAAACCCGGCTGGCAATGCGGCAGAAGACGAACGACCAGGCCAGCACGTAGCTGCGAATGACCCACTGGCGATGCGAGTCGTAACGGCGGTTGCGAGCCGCGCGAAACGCCATGCCGGCGCATCCGAGCCAGGCAACCCCGAGCGAGACGAGAGAGACAGTCGTGTTGCTGAAGATGACCGTCGGGTCGCTCTTGTGCGCGTGGCTCAGGGTGACCAGCAATGCGGCGACTGCTCCGATCGAACCGCCGCAGAGATAGGTGAGACCGATGAGCTTGTGATATCGGAAGTGGCGACGAGAAGCGCCGATGTAAAGATTGGCCGCGCCGAGAAAGAGCATCACGGTGCCGCCGAGCATATGCACGTAGAGCAGCGCAAAGTGGCCACTGTGCCGCGGCGCATTTGCGAAGGACGCGATCGGCGCGGCGATCATCCACCAGGCGATGGCGCTGGAAATGAAGCCTGCCAGCAGCAAGAGTCCTGGAGGCGAGATCCACCAGGAACGCGTCGTCGGCACCACGTATGACATGGCTGCGCCTGCCTTCTTACTTTTGTAAACCCTTGAGCCAGTCGACGACGCTATTCGCGAGCGCGAGCCGGGCGTCGGACCACGAATGATCGGTATTGAAGTGTTGCGTCTGAACGCGCGTGCTGCCTTGCGCGCGAATCGCAGCGACCAGTGAGTTTGCGCCGTCTGCGAGCCCATCGTCCGCGGTGAGCACGAGCAGCGGCAGCTTCGCGAGTCCCGTCGCGGTTTGCGACAGCGCGAACTGATCCGACTGGGCGATCAGCTCGTCCGCCATCTTCTCCGGAGTCGTGACCAGCGTTTCGGCATTGGCGGCGGCGGCCTTGACTACATCGTCACGCTTCAGCTTGCCCAGGCCTCCCATATTCGCAGGCGCTATCAGGATCGCGCCGAGCAGCGTCGGATCGGCGGCAGCGACTCGCGCGGTGGCCCATCCGCCCATGCTGTGACCAGCGATGGCGATGCGATGAGCATCGATGCCCAGCTTCGCTGCGACTTCAGGACGGCGCAGCCATGCAATGACTGCGGTCGCGTCCTCGGAGACCTGATTGAAGTGAAACTCGCCCGGGCTTCCCCAGCTGCCTCGATAGTTGAACGTGATCGCGTTCCATCCCGCGCGGCGCACGGCCTGCGCGAGGTCGAGATTCTTCTCGTTGCCCGGCCAGCCGTGACAGATCACGAGCGTGGGATGCGTGCCCGCACCGCTCGCGAGGTACGCGAGTCCGTTGATCTCGAGACCCGCCGAAGAAATGTGCAGGACTTCGACCCTGGCAGGGTGCGCGGGATCGCGCGGTGGATCGACGTCCGGCGTGTGCGCCTGGCTGACAGACAGCACG
>DATEKT010000149.1:0-2736 GCA_035277305.1 Steroidobacteraceae bacterium
GCTCTTGTAGACTCGCCGCGGGTCGCTCGCATATGGCTTGGCCATGGCCTTACCTCTCAGCGCCCCATGAACCGTCCGATGCGCACGTGATGGAGAACGGTCTCCCCGGAACTACCTGAGAAGATCGAATTCGTGAGCGACGGCACGAGCGTCATACCAATACAGAAGGTGGCAATGACTGCCACCGCCTGAAGGCCGTAGATCCCGTACTCCGCCGACGTGATCGTCGGCGGCAATGTCGTGACGTACCGGAAGACGAACTGCTCGAAGATCATCAGGAACGCAATCGCGACGACTGGCACGAATGAGTACTGAATGAACGACTTGAACCAACCCCAGAAGAGCCAGTCCAGCTTCGGCACGATGAAGAACGGCACGAAGATCGGTCCGAGCAGCCCGCAGACGGCGCTGGCAATCAAGCCGAAAGCGATAACGGCCAAGGAGATCGCCTTCGCCACGGCGACGAGCAGCAGGACCGTCCAGTAGATCAGGTTGGCCAGAATCGACCAGGCGTCCGGCTGCATGAAGTGGTCCGACAGTTCGTCGAAATGTCGATAGACGTTGTCGAATGACCGCGCCTCCAGCACGCTCTGAAAGTAGAACGCCTGGTCGGTGACGAGATTGCTGAACGACACGCCGAAACCAGGAATGGGCGACTCGTAGAACGTGATCATCGCGTAGCCGAATGACACGAAGAGCAGCAGCTTGGCGAAGTCGAACATCTGATCGCCGAGCCCGTCGCGAGCGAACATCATGCGGACGCCCTGCCAGCAGATGATGATGGTGGCGAACGCGAGGAACAGGCTGTGGCCGAATCGGAGGAACTCCGGTTCGTAGACAGTCAGCAGGTTCGAGATCGCCTGCTGAATCGTAGGAAGAAGATTGAGCTGCATCGGCCTTCCCCCACGGTTACGGCTGGCGCCATGTCCGCAGCGCGTGACTGCTGCCAGCGACGAACGCCTCGTTCGCGGCACGACCGTCCCGCCACGTAACGAGCTGCATGTTCATGGCGGCAGCGTCTGCGTCGCGGGCACGCTTCGTGTCGATCATCAGCTGTTCGACAACACCAGCCAGTAGCTGAACGCGCGCCTGCCGCTGACGGGCGGCGATGAGAGCCGCACCGCTGATCTTGTCCAGCACCGCCGTGGCGCTCTGTTCGGTCGACGGATCGACGACGTGCGCTTCCAGCGCGTCGATGGCCTGCAGCTCGTGCTTGCGCCCGTTGAATCGAAGTTGACCCGTGTCGTGGGTCGCTGCGATTGCCGCCGCGTCGGTCAGGTTCAACGTTGCCAGCCGCGAAGTAAACGCACGCCTGGCAGCTGGCGTGAGCCGATCCACAAGGGTGCGCGCATCTACGACGGGATGACTGACCGCAAGGAACGCAGCTCCGCTCGGGTCGCCGAAGATGAGCGCGTCGTTGTAGCCGTTCGCGTACAGGAAATCGCCGCCGTGTGTCCGCCAGCGCGGTGGATCCTCGAGCACGTACTTCGCAAGATTGGTGAACAGGCTCAGTCTCTGTGCCATCCGGCGAAGCTGACTGTGCTGCTGTCGCTCCGTGTTGAGCAGGAACTCCTTGACAACCGCAGTCGCCGTATTTCGAGCCGTCACCGCCGGGTCGTACACACCGATCTGGGCGCCCACTTCAACGGAGACAGCGACGCAGAAGCCGAGAGCGAGAATGGCGCGGCGCATCATGACCTCCTTGCCTCAGGGTTGGCGCCAAGTACGCAGCGCATCGCCAGTGCCCGCAACGAACGCATCGTTCGCGGCACGGCCATCGCGCCAGGTGACCAGCTGCATGTTGATGGTCGCCGCCTCGGTGTCCCGTTGCCGCTTGCTCCGCGACAGCAGCTGCTCGAGTGCGTGAGAGAGCAACTGGTTCGAGGCCATGTCCTGGCGACGCCCGAGCAGTTCCCCCGCCGCGATCTTGTCGAGAATCGCCGTCATCTCGTGGAAACGCAGAAGACCATTGAGAACGTCATCCTGCAGGGCGTTCACCGCGGTCTGGAGCTGGCCGTGATAACCGCGCGAGAGGGCCACCTGGTGCCCGGCCATCATCGCCACCGAGTCGGCAATCTCGATCGTGGCGTATTGGCGTTCAAGCGCCCGCCGGGCTGCCGGTGTCAATCGCGCTGGCGTCGTCGTTGGCCGCAGGAGCGGAAGCGCTGTCGACAGGTAGGCGGCGCCGGTCGCGTCGCCGCTGTTCAACGCCTGAATCCAGGGACGGCCGTACTCCCATCGGCTCGGGTCGTGGCCTGTAATGGCAATCGTGGGGATGCGATATCCCTCCATGTTGCCAAGGCCGCGGGACATCCGAAGAATAGTCTCGTACTGCCGCCGAAGCTCCTGATAGTGCTGCCAGGCGCGTTCGGCAATCAGAATCGTCTGGGTCAGGTTCGCAGGGTCGATGACCACCAGCTGGGCGCCGGCCGGCGTTGCTGCGGTCATAACCAGAAGCAGTCCCACCAAGGTTCGACGGAACATACGGTCCTCCACTTCTTCAGAACGACGGCGGCCAGACGTACGCAGGCAACTCGAGATCGCTGGTCAGGTACACCTTCACGCGGTGCCCTTCGCGAATGGTGACCGTCGGCAGACGGTTGAGGAATCGGTTCATCACCTGCAGGGTCGCTTGGGACGTGGCGTCGCCGACGCCACCGGCGATGATCACTGTCCGGTCGTCGCCGTCACCGCGTCCGAGACCCGCACTGCCGATCAACTGCGAGAGCCCGCTGA
>DATEKT010000150.1:0-69452 GCA_035277305.1 Steroidobacteraceae bacterium
GTGTGCGCGAGATCTTCGCGCTTCAGCCACACCTCTGCGCCCCAGCGCTTCGACAACGTGCGCGCATGCGTGAGCGGCGTCGGCCGCCCAACCCAGCTGCGCAGCTCCGCATGAAATTCATCGAGGAACGCACGGTCGCGCAAGTGACGATCGACGCCTGCCTGCAAGCGGTCGAGCGCAGGCACGAGCGTCTCGGGCACATAGCGGCCGCCGAACGGCCCGAAGCGGCCGCGTGCATCGGGATACTCGCCGCCGAGAATGCGGGCAAGCGTAGCCTTGGGATCGATCGAAATAGCACTGCTCATCAACTGCTCCGGTCGCTCGCCGCGCGGGCGCGACGCACGAATTCATGAATCTTCGCGGGATCCTTGATCCCGGGCGTCGCCTCGACGCCGCTGCTGACATCGACACCGAAAGGACGGACGGCGGCGATGGCGTCCCCGACATTGGTCGCATTCAAACCGCCGGCGAGCACCAGCTGCGTCGTGCGCGCCAACTGCGCCGCGCTGTTCCAGTCCGACGTGCTGCCGATTCCACTCACCGGCCCTTCGAACAGCACACGCGGATAATTCCGCGCCGTTGCGCCCCTGATCACCGGCATCGCCGCAAGTCCGTCTGGTACGCGCAGCGATTCCAGATCCTCCGCATCCGTCTGCAGCACATCCGGCCGGAACACCGACCACACTTCATCGAGCTGACTCTGCGTGGGATGCAACATCACCGCTACGCGCGGGATCCTGCGCGGCACGCTTTGACTCAGCTCCACCGCCCGCGCCGCAGTCACCTGCCGCTTCGAAGGCGCGAACACGAAACCGACCGCGTCGGCACCGGCCGCAACCGCCGCCTCGACCGCTTCGCCCGTGGTGAGACCGCAGATCTTCACCCAGATCGCCACGCGCTACTCGTCGTCCATCGAAGCGCCGGTGGCGATGCGCAGCTTGCGCGTGCGTACTGCCATCGCGCGCTCGCGACCCGCCGACAGCAGCTCGCCGAGCACCTTGCCCGGATCGTCCGAATTCATCAGCGTCGTGCCGATGAGCGCGACTTCATAGCCAACGTCGACGACTGCTTTGACGTCCTCCACCGTGCTGACGCCGCTCTCCGCCACCGGCGGGAAGCCCGTCGGCAACTGACCCGCGAGCCCGCTCAGCCGGGCCAGGTCCACGCGCAACGTATCGAGGTCGCGGCAGTTGATGCCGACCAGCATCTGCTCGTCGTGCGCCTTGCGTGCGGACAGCAGTTCCTGCGCGACCTGCAGGTCGACTGCATCGAACGTTTCGATGAGCACGAACATCTTCAGCATCGCCGCGCAATCGAGCAGCGCGGCGATGCGGCTGCGATCGAGCATGCGCACGATGACGAGCACGCCGCCCGCACCCGCAGCGCGCGCTTCCATCACCTGGTAAGGATCGACCAGGAAATCCTTGCGCATCACCGGAACACCGAGCGGCGCGAGGATCCGCGCCGTCTGCGCCAGATGCTCGAGCGAGCCGCCGAAGCGCGTCGGCTCGGTCAGCACGGAAACGGCACATGCCCCGCCTTGTGCGTACGCCTGCACGCGGCGATCGATGTCGGTGGTATGCGCGGACAGATCGCCCGCCGACGGCGACGCGAGCTTGCATTCCGCGATGATGTCGAAGCCCTCGGGCGAGAGCTTCAACCGCGGCGCCGCCGGCGCCGCGCATACGCGCGTCCACAACATCTGTTCGGATTCGCGTGCACGCGCCTGTTCGAGCCTCGCAAGGCTCGACTGCGCCATCTCTGTTAGAAGTCCTGACATATGAGTCACAGCACTAGGTTCGGCCAAACGCGGAGATCCGCTCCAATATCGCGCGCCCGGCGCCGGTGTCGATAGCGTCGTGCGCCAGCTTCGCGGCTTCCCGCGGCGATGCTGCTTTGCCCATCAATTCCAGTACGAGAGCCGCCTGCAAGACGATTGCGTTGCGATGCGCGCCTTGGTCGCGACCTTCGAGCACCGCGCGCAGATGTTGCGCATTGTAGGCGGCGTCGCCGCCCTTCAGCTCCTCGGCCGTGCAGCGCGGCAGCGCGAATTCCTCCGCACTGCGCGTCGCGCGCGTAACTTTACCGGGGCGCACGTCGAACACGGTGAACGGTCCGATCGGCGTCGCCTCGTCCCAGCCCGGCTCGCCGTGCACGACGAACGCGCGCTCGATCGGCATGCCGGCCAGCGTATCGGCCATGAGCGACGCGATGTCGACGTGATATGCGCCGATCAGATGGAACGGCGGCTCGGCCGGATTCGACAGCGGCCCGAGAATGTTGAACACGGTGCGCACACCGAGCGCTTGCCGGATCGGCATCACCGCTTTCATCGCAGGGTGGTAGTGCGGCGCGAAGAAGAACGTGAAGCCGGTCGCCGCCAGGCAATCGCCCGCGGCTTTTTCGTCGAGCGGCAGATTCAGACCCAGTGCGCGCACGACGTCTGCGCTGCCGCTGCGGCTCGACACCGAGCTGGTGCCGTGCTTCGCGACGCGAATGCCCATCGCGGCGACGAGCAGCGCCGCGCCGGTCGAAAGATTGAAGCTGCCGGAGCCGTCGCCGCCGGTGCCGACCATGTCGACCAGCGGTCCGCCCTCCGGCAGGATCGGGCGCCGCGCGAGCTTGCGCATGGTCTTGGCAAAGCCGCGCACTTCGTCCGCGGTCACGCCCTTGGCGCGCAGCCCCGCGAGCAAAGCCCCGCCGAGCGCCGGCGAGAGCGTCGGATCCGTCAACGCAACGAGCAGCTCGGCCGCCTGGTCTTCGGTCAGGTTGCGGCGGTCGAGCAATAACTCGAGAACTTCGCGCACAGCACTCATTCAGTCGCGCCTTGCCGAGCGTTGCCGCAGAAAATTCGCCATCAGCAGCGGCCCCTGCGGCGTGAGCACGCTTTCCGGATGAAACTGCACGCCTTCCACGGCCAGCGTGCGATGACGCACGCCCATTATCTCGCCCTCGTCGGTGCGCGCGGAAACTTCCAGCACTTCGGGCAGGGATTGCGGCTGCGCGATGAGCGAATGATAGCGCCCGGCCTCGAACGGCTCCGGCAATCCCGCGAGTATGCTGCGTCCATCGTGGTGGACCTGCGAAGTCTTGCCGTGCATCAGGCGCGCGGCGCGCACGACTTTGCCGCCGAACACTTCGACCAGCGATTGATGGCCGAGACAGACGCCGAGCACCGGCACCTGGCCCGCGAATGCAGCGATCATCTGCATCGAAACGCCCGCGTCGTGGGGCGTGCCCGGTCCGGGGGAGATGCACAGGTGAGTCGGCGCGAGCGAACGCGCTTCCTCGACCGTGATCTGGTCGTTGCGATGCACGAGCACCTCGGCACCGAGCACCATGAAGGCCTGCACCAGGTTGTAGGTGAAGGAGTCGTAGTTGTCGATGAGCAGCAGCCGCGTGCCGGCCTGGGATGCGTTCACAGGCCCTCCTCGGCGAGCGCCAGCGCCCGCCGCACGATCGCGCTCTTCGCCAGCACTTCCTCGTATTCGGTCCTGGGCACGCTGTCCGCGACCAGACCGGCACCGGCCTGATAGCTGTATGTGTCGTCGCGGAACACCATCGTGCGAATCGTAATCGCGTGGTCCATGTCGCCGCCGTGACCGAAGTAGCCCACGGTGCCGCCGTAGAAACCGCGGCGTACCGGCTCCAGCTCGTCGATGATTTCCATCGCGCGCACTTTCGGCGCGCCGACCAGCGTGCCGGCCGGGAACGCCGCGGCGAACAGATCGAACGCGTCCTTGCCCGGCGCGAGCTCGCCGTTCACGCCGCTCACGATGTGCATCACGTGACTGTAGCGCTCGACGTGCCGGTACGGATTCACGCCCACCGTGCCGGCGCGCGCGACGCGACCGAGATCGTTGCGTGCGAGATCGACCAGCATGATGTGCTCCGCGTTCTCTTTCGGATCCGCCAGCAACTCTTCCTGCAGGCGCGCGTCTTCATCGCTGTCGCGGCCACGCGGTCGCGTGCCCGCGATCGGCCGCATCTGCGCGTGTCCGTTCGAGAGCTTGACGAGCGCTTCGGGCGACGAGCCGACGACGACGCAGTCGCCGAGGTCGCAATAGAACATGTACGGCGAGGGATTCAGCAGGCGCAACGCGCGATAGGCTTCGAACGGCTCCATCTGGCACTCGCCGGCGAAACGCACCGACAGCACCAGCTGATAGACGTCGCCCGCCGCGATGTATTCCTTCGTGCGATGCACGCCCTGGACGAACTCCGCTTCGCTCAGGCTGCCGACCGCGGGCGAATAGCGAATGCGCTTCTCGCTCGGAGGAATCGCGCCGCGCAGCGCCTGGATCACTTGCTTGCGCAGCGAGCTGCGCTCGCTCTCGCTTCCCGCGTGCAGCAATGCGACGCCGCGTGTCAGGTGATCGAACACGAGCAGCGACTGGGGAGCGAGGTAGTGCGCAAGTGCAGAGCTCTCGACCACGCTGGCCCGTGCCGGCAGGCGCTCGAAGTGCCGCACGAGATCGTAGCCCGCGACGCCAACGAGTCCGCCGGGCAGCGGCACGCCCGGAATACGCGGACTTGGCTGAGGTGTGGCGGCGAGCGCTTCGCGCAATGCGCGCAGCAAGTCCTGCTGAGTTTCAGGTGCGGGACGAGTGCGCCCGTTGACTGTGAGACCGCGATCGTCCAGCCGCACCTCGGTGCAATCGCCGAAGCCGATGAACGAGTAGCGCGCGAGCCGCTCGCCGCCCTCGACGCTCTCCAGCAGGAAGCGCGGCTTGAACGGCTTGAGCTTGAGGTAGGCCGACACCGGCGTGTCCAGGTCGGCAGCAATGTCGAACGGCGGTTTCAAGCAGCAGCTCCTCGTCGGCGACCTCGTTGCGCGAAGTCCGGGCGGGAGGCGATAAAAAACCCATCTCCGGATGTGCGCTCGGAGATGGGTTTCTAGATTCGAAGTTACGTAACGTGCAGGTCGGCAGGCCCTCTCCTTTTATGGGAGGCGCCACCACCACTGGCTGGAAATTGCACGCTTTACGGGCATGGCGGCGAGTATCACCGGCGCTCCCCGGACGAGTCAACCGGCCGCCGGCTCATTTCATAACCTCACCGCCACCGGACCCGACCTCTTTGTCACCGCGGCTCGACTGAGTGATTACGGGCTCTTCCCTACGATTGCCCGACGTTCTTCGTCATCGAAACCGGGAGACCCATGAGGATCGCCACTGCCGTTTCCGCGGCGCTGCTGCTCGCTTCCGCCGGCGCCGCAGCCGCCGACGACCTTTCGGACCTGCGCGAGCGCCTGGAGGCGCAGGAACAGAAGATCAAAGTGCTCGAACGCAAGCTGGAGCTGCAGGACGAGGCCACGAAAACGGCAGTGGCCAGCGCACCCGTCGTGCGCGCGTCGCCGCAGCAGGGTTTCCGCATTCAGTCCGCGGACTCGCAGAACGTCGTGCGACTGCGCGGCGTGCTCCAGGTCGACGGCCGGTATTACCCGGATGACATCACGCCCGCGACCGCGGACACGTGGCTCCTGCGTCGCGTGCGGCCGATCCTCGAAGGCACGGTCGACGGCATCTACGATTTTCGCTTCACGCCCGACTTCGCGCAGGGACGCACCGTCATCCAGGACGCGTACATCGCGGCGCGTTTCAGGCCGTGGGCGACGTTCACTGCCGGTAAATTCAAAGTGCCCGTCGGCCTCGAGCGCCTGCAATCGGCCACTGACATCCGCTTCATCGAGCGCGCGTTCCCGACGAGCCTGGTGCCGAACCGCGACCTCGGCGTGACTTTCGGCGGCGACGTGTCGGGCGGCGTCGTGAATTATTCCGTTGGCTACTTCAATGGCGTGAGCGACGGCGGCAGCAGCGAGAGCAACACGCCGACGCCGGACGCGGAGAACGACACGAAGGGCGACTGGTCCGCGCGCGTGTTCTTCCAGCCGTTCCTCAACTCCGACAATTTCGCGTTGCGCGGTCTCGGCTTCGGCGTCGGCGGCACGTACGTCGACTCGACGGGCAGCACGACGACGACGTTGTTGCCGGGCTATCGCACGCCGGGACAGCAGACCTTCTTCAGTTATCGCGGCACGACGGCCGCGAGCGGCGCGACTCCCGCAGTGAACGGCACATTCGCGGACGGCGAGCGCCTGCGCTGGTCGCCGCAGGCCTACTACTCCATCGGCAGCTTCGGCGTGCTCGGCGAGTACGTGCACGTCTCGCAGGATGTCTCGCGCTCGACTCCGAGCGCGGGCGTGCGCTCGGCGACGCTCGACAACAAGGCGTGGCAAGTGCAGCTCGCGTGGTTCGCCACCGGCGAGGACGAGTCGTTCAAGGGCTTCACGCCGGGCTCGGTGTTCTCGCTCGACAATCACACATGGGGCGCACTCGAGCTGGTCGCGCGCTATCACGAGCTGGACATCGACGACGCCGCGTTCGTCGGCGGCACCAACTCGTTCGCCAATCCCGACAGCGCGGCGAGCAAGGCAAGCGCCTGGGGCGTCGGCGTGAACTGGTATCTCAACCAGAACTACAAGTGGTCGATCAATTACGACGTCACGAGCTTCGAGGGCGGAGCCGCGGGCGGCGCCGACCGGCCGGACGAGAAAGCGCTGTTCACGCGCTTCGGCCTGCAGTTCTGAGCGAATTCTCCGGAGGATGATTTCATGAGCAGACATTTCCGCACCGTCGCCGCGCTTGCGCTGCTCGCGCTCGCGGCGCCGCTCGCGCACTCGAAAGACACGACGTTGCTCAACGTCTCGTACGACCCGACCCGCGAGCTGTACGAAGCGTACAACGCGGAGTTCGCGAAGTACTGGAAGGGCAAGACTGGCGAAGCAGTCACGATCAAGCAATCGCACGGCGGCTCGGGCAAGCAGGCCCGGACCGTCATCGACGGCTTGCCGGCCGACGTCGTCACGCTCGCGCTCGCTGGCGACATCGATGCGATCGCGACGAACGGCAAGCTCCTGCCCGTGAACTGGCAATCGCGCCTGCCGCACAACAGCGCGCCGTACACGTCGACCATCGTGTTCCTGGTGCGCAAGGGCAATCCGAAGAACATCAAGGACTGGGGCGACCTGGTGAAGCCCGGCATTTCGGTCATCACGCCGAACCCGAAGACCTCGGGCGGCGCGCGCTGGAACTACCTCGCCGGCTGGGCGTGGGCCAAACAGCAGCCCGGCGGCAGCGATGCCACCGCGAAGGACTACGTGCGCAAGCTCTTCAAGAACGTGCCGGTGCTCGACACGGGCGCGCGCGGCTCGACCACGACGTTCGTTCAGCGCGGTATCGGCGACGTATTGCTCGCGTGGGAAAACGAAGCGTTCCTGTCGATCAAGGAGCTCGGCGCGGACAAGGTGCAGATCGTCGTGCCCTCGCTGAGCATTCTTGCCGAGCCGCCGGTCGCAGTCGTCGACAAGGTGGTGCTGCGGCGGGGCACGCGCGAAATCGCGACCGAGTACCTGAACCATCTGTACTCGCCGGCCGCGCAGGAAATCATTGCGCAGAATTTCTACCGGCCGATCGATGAGCAGGTCGCGGCCAGGCACGCCGGCCAGTTCCCGAAGATCGAGCTGGTGACGATCGCCGACTTCGGCGGCTGGGCGAAGGCGCAGAAGGAGCACTTCGCCGACGGCGGCGTCTTCGATCAGATCTACGCGCCGGAATAAGAGGGAGAGCGGAGAAGATCAAGAATGGACAGGATGAACAGGATGAAGAAGGCTTTCTTCGTCCGTCATCCTGTCCATCCTGTTCATCCTGTCAAAATTCTTCTCCTCTCTTCTCGTCCTCACCCCGCAATCGCCTTCGCCGTCACCTGGTCCGCGACGCGCTCGATGAACCAATTCGGATAGACCGGCGACAGCGCCGTCTCGGCATCCAGCTCTGCAAGCTCCGCGGCCGTGAGCGTGACGTTCGCGGCGCCGAGGTTGTCGTCGAGCTGATTCAGCTTGCTCGCACCCATCAACACGCTCGTCACGTCCTGTTTCGCGAGCAGCCACGCCAGCGCTGCCTGCGCGACGCTCGCATCGTGCTCGGCGGCGATCTTGCGCAGACGCTCGACGAGCCGGAAGCCGTGCTCCTTGTCGAACGGCAGCAGGTCGAAACCGGAGAAGCGGTTGTTCGGATCGGACAGCGACGCGCGCGTGTACTTGCCGCTCAGGAAGCCTGACGAGAGCGGGCTCCACACCGTCATGCCGAGACCGTAGCGACGCATCATCGGAATCACGTCGCGCTCGACGTCGCGGCCGAGCAGCGAGTAGTGCATCTGTCCATGCGTGAACGGCGCGAGATTGTTCGCCTTCTGGATCTCGAGCGCCGCGGCCACTTGCCACGCGGACCAGTTCGAGAAGCCGATGTAGCGCACTTTGCCGGCGCGCACGACGGCGTCGAATGCCGCGAGCGTTTCTTCGAGCGGCGTGAACGGATCCTCGCGGTGCGCGATGTAGACGTCGATCCAGTCGGTGCCGAGCCGCTGCAGGCTCTCGTCGACCGATCGCAGGATGTGACGCCTCGACAGACCGGATTGCGTCAGCGCGGTCCCGCTGCGCATGCCGACCTTGGTTGCAATCACTACGTCGTTGCGACGGGACTTGAGCGCGTGGCCGAGCAACGTCTCGGACTGCCCGCCCGCGTAAGCGTCGGCGGTGTCGAAGAAGTTCACGCCCGCATCGAGCGAGCGTCCGACCAGGTCGTTCGCGAGCTGCGCGCCGACCTTGTAGATCGAGGCGAAGTCCTGGTTGCCGGAGGTGAACGTCATCGCGCCGAACGCGAGCCGCGAGACGACGAGGCCGGTGCTGCCGAGGGTTGCGTACCGCATGAACTGCTCCTTGAAGACTGCGGAGGGCCGTTACGTTGGCGTGCAAGGTAGCCCCGCCGGTTGTTCGGATAAACCGGCTGCAGGAGAATAGGCTGTATAGATGAACTATCTAATACACCGGCCGACCCCAAGGACGTCGCATGGCGCGCAGTGACGGATTCAGCGGCGTGTCGGAGTTTCTCGCGGTGGCCCGCCACGCAAGCTTTCGCGCCGCCGCCGCGGAGCTCGGCGTCACGCCGGCGGCGGTGAGCCAGGCAATTCGCACGCTCGAGACGAAGACCGGGCTGGTTCTGTTCCAGCGCACGACGCGGCGCGTCGGTCTCACCGAGGCAGGCGAAAGTCTGCTCGCGCGCGTGCGGCCCGCCGCCGCGGAGATCGCCGAGGCCTTCGAAGCGCTCGTCGATCAGCGCGAGCGACCCGCCGGACTGTTGCGCTTGTCAGTCCCTCGCGTCGCGGTGCCGATCGTGATCGAGCCGGCGCTCGCGGACTTCCGTCGCGCGTATCCGGACGTGGCAGTGGACATCGACGTGAACGATGCCGTCGTCGATCTCACGGCCAACAATCTCGATGCCGGCATTCGCATCGGCGAGATGGTCGAGCGCGACATGATCGCAGTGCGCCTGACGCCGGACCTGCACTGGTCGGTGCTCGGCACGCCAGCGTATTTCGCCACGCGCGGCCGGCCGCGCACGCCGGAGGACCTGACGCACCACGAATGCATTCGCTATCGGTTCCTGACGGCGGGCTCGATCTATCGCTGGGAGTTCGAACGCGGCGGCCGCGACTTCTCGGTCGACGTTGCCGGTGGCGTCACGGTCAACGACGGCGCGCTGATGTTGGCGCTCGCGCTCAAAGGCCTGGGACTGATCTATACCGCAGATTTGTTCGCCGCCCGCGAAATCGCCGCGGGCCAGCTGGAGCCGGTGCTCGATGAGTTCCTTCCGACCACGCCCGGGTTGTTCCTGTACTTCCCGGCGCGAACGCAAACACAGCCGAAACTGCGCGCGTTCATTGATATGCTGACGGCGAGCAACAAGCGGCGCGCGGTGCGAGGGAGAGCGAAATCATGATCATCCGGCGTGCGACCCCGGCGGATCGCGAAATCCTGCTGGATTGCTGGCTGCGCTCCGTGCAGGCGACCCACATTTTCGTGTCGCCGGCAGACATCGAAGAGATGACGCCGCACGTCCGCACCTACCTGGAATCGGACGCCGAGCTCTGGATGCCCTGCGACGATGCCGGCACCGCCATGGGATTCATGGGCGTGTCGGAGGGCCGGATCGATTCCATGTTCCTGGCGCCCGAGTTCATGGGCCGCGGCATCGGGCGCCAGCTGGTGCGTCATGCGCAATCGCAGTGGGCGGATCTCACTGTCGATGTGAACGAGCAGAACGAGGCTGCGACTCGATTCTACGAGGCCTGCGGATTCGTCGTGACCGGGCGCTCCGAGCTCGACGATCAGGGACGGCCGTTTCCCCTGCTGCACATGAAACTGATCGCACCGACTCTGGTGCGGCCGGCATGAGCACCCCGCTGCTGTTGCTGCGCTGGCTGGCACGGGCGAGTGCCTATGCGCTCGCCGCATTCCTGGTCGTCTCGGGGATCGTCGACCTGCTCGGCGTCATGCCCTATTCGGATGAGACGCCTGCTTTCATTCATCGTCTCCTCAGACAACTGCCGGTGCTCGCCGGCGCCGCCGTGCTCATGGTTCCGATGAAGCAGTGCACGCGCGATGTACCCTTCGCGGTGCTGAACGTGGGCTACATCGCTCTGTCCCTGTTCGCCCTGGCGAACGTGGTAACTGGCATCGCCAGGTACGCTGCCGGGCAGCTGAGCTGGCAGGTCGTCCCGTCGACGCTCGTGATCCTGGTTATCGTCGCCGGCAATGCCATCGTCTTCGCGGCGATGCACGAGCGGTTGGAAACCTCCACAGCAGGGCGATGAATATGAATCGGATGACGAAGAGTGGATTGTTGGGCGTGCTGTGCAGCATCGGCCTGATGACGGGCGCCGCGGGCGCCGCGGAAGCGCCTGCCACCCTCAGGCACTACGCATTCGAGCTGCAAACGCTGAACCTCGGCGACCAGGTGCGCAAAGGCGGCGGCGTGAAGCTCGACGTCAACGACGGCATGAGCGAGGACGATCTCGACGCCGTCAACAAGGTTCTCGATGACCTCGGCGCTTCGGTCGTGGACGCTGACGGCAATCGCATGCTCACGCTGTCGAACGGCACGCAGGTGAAGATCGGCGGCTTCCTCGTCGAAGGCTTCATCGAGGATTCCGTCGAGGGCGTGCACAGTCTGCCGATGGAATTCTCGATGCAGGAAGCGTTCTCGCCGGCGGAGGCAGCGCTGGTCCTGAAGATGGCGAAGGCCGGCAACCTGTTCGTCGCGAGTCCGACCGATCCCGAAAAGGTGGCGACGACGGGCAAAGTGGCAGAGCGGCGCTTCTACAAGCTCCACAGGCAGGCATCGATCACGGCGGATGAGAGTGCGCTGGCCGAATGGATCCGGCAGAACGTTGCGCCTCGTTAGTCCTCGTCCTTCTCGTTCTTCTTCTGCTCTTCGAGGCGTTTCTTGATCTGCATCCACTCTTCGAGCCGCTTCAGGTCCATCGGCTTGCGTGGCTGCGGGGCGCTCGGCGGCGCGGGCTGAACCTTCTTGCCGAAGTTGCGGGCGTTGTCGTACGGGTTGCCGCCCGCCCCGCCGCTGCTGGAACTGTCGTAAGGATTGAAGCCGCCGCCCGGCAGCTTCTTCTGCGGGGCCGGCTTGTCGTTGCCGAGTCCGCCTGGACGCTGATGGCTCGCCGTCTCCGCGATCGACAGGTCGCCGAGATCGAGCTTCTTCAGCTTCTGCGTGCTGATGTCGCGGCTGTAGACGCCGGTCTCCAGCTGCCACTCCCAGACGGTGTTGCCGCGATCGTCGACGCCGGCGCGGCCCGAACGCTTCGCATCGCCGGCGGCTGGCGCCTGCGGCGGTTTGTCGCGCGGATCACCGTCTTTCGGGTCGCTCATGCTCAGGGGATTGTCGTCCTCGCCCGTGATGGACGCAACCGGGCAGGCGGCGAGCATTGCGGAGCGTGAACCGCGCCCCCACACTGAAGTACCGTTATGTCAGTCATTCACCCGTCTTGAACCCGCGCAAACGTCAGCCGGTCCTGGGCGAGCCAAAGATCACCCGCGGCTTTCTCGGTGTGTTCGCCTACAGCCATCGCGCTCTGCAACTGGTGTGGACCACCAGCCGCCCGCTGACGATCGGGTTCGCCGTTCTCACACTGATCGCCGGCTCGTTGCCCGCGGCCGTCGCGTATGTCGGAGCGCTGATCGTCGACGCAGTCGTGGCCGCGATCCAGGCTGATCCGGCGCAACGCGCGGCTCTCACGCACCACGCACTGCTGCTCGTCGCATGCGAAGGACTGCTGGTCGCCGCGATTGCAGGTGCGCAGCGCGGGATCTCGTTGTGCCAGTCGCTGTTGCGGGCGCAGCTCGGTCAGCGCGTGAACGTGATGATCCTGGAGAAGGCGCTGACGCTCGAGCTCGAGCATTTCGAGAACTCCGAGTTTTACGACAAGCTCACGCGCGCGCGGCGCGAGGCTTCTAGCCGTCCGCTGTCGCTCGTGATGCGAACGTTCGGCCTGGTGCAGAACGCCGTGTCGCTCATCAGCTTCGGCACGCTGCTGTTCCATTTTTCCCCATGGGCTGTCGCGCTGCTCGTGCTTGCGGGTCTGCCCGCGTTCCTCGCCGAAGCGAAATTCTCCGGCGACAAGTTCCGCCTGTTCCTGTGGCGCTCGCCCGAAACGCGCATGCAGCTCTACCTCGAGACGGTGCTGGCGCGCGAGGACCACGCGAAGGAAGTGAAACTGTTCGGGCTCGGCCCGTTGTTCCTCGAGCGCTATCGCGCGATCTTCCACAAGCTGTACCAGGAGGATCGCGATCTCACGATCCGCCGCGACACGTGGGGTTTCTTCCTCGGTTTGATCGCAACTGCGACGCTGTACGGCGCGTACGCGTGGATCGCGCTCTCGGCAATCGCGACACGCATCACGCTCGGTCAGATGACGATGTATCTGATGCTGTTTCGCCAGGGCCAGTCGGCGGTGTCCGCGATTCTCTCGGCGGTCGGCGGTATGTACGAGGACAACCTCTACCTGTCCACGCTCTACGAATACCTCGAGACGCCGGTCTCGAGCACGCGTGGCACGATCGCGCACGGTCCGCAGCCGCAGGACGGCGTGCGCTTCGAGCGCGTGAGCTTTCAGTATCCGGGCGCGGAGCAGATGTCGCTCGTCGACGTCGACCTGCACATCAGGCCGGGCGAATCGCTCGCGCTCGTCGGCGAGAACGGTTCCGGCAAGACGACGCTGATCAAGCTGCTCACGCGTCTGTATCAGCCGACCTCCGGCCGCATCCTGCTCGACGGCAAGGATCTGCGCGAGTGGGACGAGGCGGCGCTGCGCCAGCGCATCGGCGTGATCTTCCAGGACTTCACGCGCTATCAATTGCTGCTCGGCGAGAACATCGGCGCCGGCGACGTGCAGTACTTCGAGGACGAGCCGCGCTGGCGCGAAGCCGGTGAAAAAGGCATGGCACAGCCGATCGTCGACACCCTGCCGGCCGGCTATCGCACGCCGCTCGGCAAGTGGTTCAACGACGGCCGCGAGTTGTCCGGCGGGCAATGGCAGAAGATTGCGCTGTCGCGCGCGTTCATGCGCTCGCGCGCCGACATCCTGGTGCTCGACGAACCGACGGCCGCGATGGACGCAGCGGCCGAAGCGACCGTGTTCGAGCACTTCCGCACGCTCACGCGCGGCAAGATCGCAATCCTGATTTCGCATCGCTTCTCGACCGTGCGGATGGCCGATCAGATCGTGGTGCTGCAGGACGGCCGCATCATCGAGCGCGGCAGCCACGACGAGCTGATGCGCGTGAACGGCCACTACGCGCATCTGTTCTCGCTGCAGGCGAAGGGGTATAGATAGGGGCATGCCCCTCGAACGCAGCGCGCCCGGTCCGGTCGAGCGGTTCCGACCGCCGGTCGTGACCGCGCACGAAGTCGTGCGCCTGCGCCTGCTGGACCGGCTGACCACACCGTTCAACGATGCCGACGCTGCGCGCATCACGCTAGTGCGCGGACCGGCGGGCTTCGGCAAGACCACCCTGCTGGCGCAGGCCTATCGGCAGGTCGTGGCGCGCGGACAGAAGGCAGTGTGGCTGGATTGCAGCGAGCTCGACGCCGATCCCGGCCACTTCCTCGACAGCCTGTACGCAGCGGCCATGTCGATCGGCATGGACGGGAGCGACCTGGAGTTCACGATCGCGGACTTCGCGAAGCGGCTCGCGCGCATCGACACCACGGTCTACCTGTTCCTCGATGAATTCGAGCGTCTGGCCGCGACGCCGGTCGAGGAAATGATCGAACGCCTGACGGCTGCGTTGCCCGGCGGCGCGCACCTGATCATCGCCTCGCGCCAGGCGCCGCGAACCTGGTTCCTGAAGCGCGAGCTGCGCGGTCTTGCCACGACGATCGAAGCGTTGGACCTGCGGCTCACGGGCACGGAGCTGCAAACGCTGCTCAGCGAGCGCTTCAACGCCGAGGAGGTCGAGCAGATCGAGCATCTCACCGAGGGCTGGCCGATGGCGGTGCAGCTTGCACGCCTGCGCAGTCGCGACACGATTGCGCTGCGCGAGTTGCTCGGCACGCTCGAGCGCGGCGGGCTCGGACTGTTCGAGTACCTGGCCGAACGCGTCGTCGAATCGCTCTCCGAAGTACAGCAGCGCTTCCTGCGCGATACGTCGATCCTCGCGTTCGTGAATCCACTGGCGGCGAACGCACTCATGGAGCGCGACGACGGGTACGCCCTGCTCTCCAGCGTGATGCATCTGCAACCGATCGTCACCGTCACCGGCGACTCCGAGCTCACCATCCGGCTGCATCCGCTGTTTCGACAGTTCATGCGCGATCAGCTCGCGAAGTCCGGGCAGCAACGGGAGCGAGAGCTGCAGCAGCGGGCCGCCAGATTCTTCGCCGCGCGTGGCCGCACATCCGAGGCTGTCCAGCACGCGCTGGAGGCAAGCGACAACACGCTCGCCGCCGAGCTGCTCAAGCGGGCGGGCGGCGAGGAGCTGATCTTCACGATCGGACCGCGCAAGGTGGAAGCGATCCTTGCCACACTGCCGCCAGGAACGGTCGAGCTCTCCATCCGGCTGCGACTGATGGAGCTGCTGATGGTCGCAGTCGACGGAAGGACTACCGTCGTCGAAGTCCTCGCAGAGCGATTCCTCACCGCACTCGATGCAGATCTTGCGAGCGCCACGCCGACAGTGCCGTCGCTACAGTGGGCGCACTACGCTCGCGGCGTCGTCGCGCTGGTGCGCGCGTTCCTGCAGGATCTTTACGCGGGCTGCAGTCCGGGCTCGGTCGCGCAGGCGCTCGAGATGGACTGGTACTGCCGCCGGCATTTCGCGACCGAGGAGTGCCATCTCGGCATCGTGCTGGCTTTCGAGATTCTGCTGTTCGCACGCTGCGGCAACGTCGCGGACGCTCGCCGCTGCCTCGCGGACTACCACGCGCTGTGCGAACGCAATCGCTTCGCGCCGAACCTGCCATCGATCAATCCGCAACGCGGCATGCTCGAATTCCTCGGCGGCGATCTCGACAAGGCGCAGTTGCTGTTCGAGCGCTGCGCGGAGCTGCGCCTCGATCATTTCGCGGAGCCCGAAGTGTTGCTCGCGCAGTTGTCGAAGGCGCTGCTCGGCATGGTCCTGTACGAGCGCGGTCGTCTCGACGAGGCGCTGCTGTTGATCGAGGGGCTGCGCACCGACCTCGACGCCAGCCTGTCGGAGATCGTTGCACTCTCGTACCGGACACGCGTGCTGTCAGCCGAGCGCTTGCGCGGTCGCGACATCGCCGACGCGCTGCTCGACGAAGCATTCCTGCAGGCTCGCAAGCGCGATGCAGGTCGCCTGCTCATTTATCTGCGTGCGATGCGAGTCGAGCTGCTGCATCGCCGCGACCCGCAACGGCTGGACCCCGACGAGCTGGATGCGATCCGCACGTTCCTCGATGAGGAGCTGGCGCGTCCCGATCCGTCGTGGCTGTTCCTGGATCAGTGCAGCCGTGCTGTCATTCCGCCGCTCATCGACCTGCGTCGCGACAAGGAAGCCGCGTCGCTCGCGCAGCGTACGCGCGACGTCGCACGAGCGCTGGGACGCCGGCACCTCGAAGCGACCTCGCTGATCCTGCTCGCGCGCGCACAGGCACAAGGCGACCGCACCGTCGCGATCGAATCGCTGCGGGCTGCGCTCGCGTTCACGAGCGAAGCGGGAACGGTGCAACCGTACGTCGACCTTGCACCGCAACTCGGCCAGCTGATGGTGGCGGCATTGGCGGGGCGCACCGCGCCGAGCATCGCGGACCATGTGCGCACGGTGCTGCGGGTGCTGGACGCCGATCCCGCCGCGGAGAGCGACGCATGGCGGTCGCTGTCGGAGCGCGAACGCGACATCCTGCTGGTCCTGGCCGCGCACGCGAGCACGAAGGCCGCCGCCCGGGCGCTCGGCCTCGCCCCGGAGACCGTGAAGCATCACCTCAAGCGCATCTACGGCAAGCTCGGCGTCCATACCCGCGAGGAAGCCCTGGCGCAGATCGCCCGGCTCAGCGGCTGATATCCCCCGACCGCGCCGCTGCGATCCCCCGCCACCTGCCTTGCTGGCGCAGCCCGCGCGCCATTCAATCGGTGTCAAAGGGGGCTCTCCATGAACACCATCGCACGCGGCTTCGCCACTCGGCTCATCGGACTCGGCATCGCAACCGTCGTCTCGACCGCCAGCGCACAGGACGCCGGCCTGGACGACCCGGCAATCCTCGAACAGGTCGTGGTCACCGCGCAGAAGCGCGAAGAGAAGCTGCAGGACGTGCCGTTCCAGGTGAACGTGTTCTCCGAGCAGCAGGTCAGCGACGCCGGCATCGGCTCGACGCAGGACTTCATCGGCTACGTGCCGAACATGACCTTCGACCGTGCGGACACCTACCGCAACAGCTTCGTGATGATCCGCGGCCTGACGCAGATCACCAATGCCGACTCGCCGGTCTCCGTCGTGATCGACGGCGTGCCGCAGAACGACCAGAAGCAATTCAACATGCGGCTGTTCGACATCGAGCGCATCGAAGTCCTGAAGGGACCGCAGGGCACGCTCTACGGCCGCAACGCGATCGGCGGCGCAGTGAACATCGTGACGCGCGCGCCGACGCAGGACGCGAGCGGCTTCGCCGAGCTTTCCTACGGCAATGGCGACGCGGTGCAGGCGACGGGCGGAATCTCCGGACCGCTGGGCAGCGATCGGCTGCTGTATCGCATTTCCGCCGACTACCTGACCGACGACGGCCGCATCGACAACACGTTCCGCGGCGACCATTCCGACTACGTCGACTACGACTACAACGTCCGCGGTCGGCTCAGCTTCGCCGCGACCGATGCGCTGTCGCTCGACCTGCGCGGCCAGTTCGGCAAGTTCAAGGGCAGCTCGAACCAGTACAGCGTCGTGTTCTCCGGCGATCCCAACGACTTCGTCGAGCCGCAGTTCAACATCAAGCCGTTCGCCGAAGGCGAGACCGACGAGCTGACGTTCAAGCTCGACGCCGACCTCGGCTTTGCGACGCTCACCGGCATCACCGGTTACTCGCGCATCACCGAGACGAACCGCGCCGACCTCGACTTCCGCAACCCGGTCGCGAGCCCGGGCGGCTTCCTTGGGCTGGGATTCCAGGCCGGTCAGGGGCAGGACCTCGAGACCAAGCTGCTCAGCCAGGAGCTGCGCCTGACTTCCGGCGACGACCAGCCGCTGCGCTGGCTCGCGGGCCTGTATTATCTGAACACCGACAAGTCGCTGCGCACGCGTGCTTTCGTCGATCTCAACGGCAGCACGAGCCAGATGAACATTCCGGCGCTCGTGATCATCGATCGGCGCGAGGCCAACGACAACAACGCCTACGCCGCCTTCGGCCAGGTCGACTACAGCTTCACCGACCAGTGGATCGTCACTGCCGGTGCGCGCTTCGACCGCGACGAGCGCGAGCAGACCGACGTCGGCTCGGGCGCGAAGCGCGACAAGAGCTTCGACGCCTGGCAACCGAAGCTCACGCTGAGCTATCGCCCCGAACAGGATCGCACCTTCTACGCAACGGTCAGCACCGGCTTCCGCTCGGGCGGCTTCAACGCGCCGAGCGTGCGCATTCCGGAGTTCAAGGACGAGTACCTGACGAACTACGAGGTCGGCTTCAAGTCGACGTTGCTCGACCAGCGCCTGATGCTCAACGCGGCGGCGTTCTTCGAGCAGATCGACGACTACCAGTACTTCTTCGTCGACGCGGCGAGCGCCTCGCAGATCATCGGCAACATCGACAAGGTCGACGTGCGCGGCCTGGAAGTCGAAGCGCAGCTGCGCGTCGCGCGCGGCTGGGACATCTTCGGCAACGTCGGCATCAACGACAGCGACATCAAGAAGCTCGCGGAGTTTCCGCAGTTCGAAGGCAACAAGGCGCCGAAGAACACCGATTGGACCGGCGTGATCGGCACGCAGTACCGCGGCCCGTTCGGCGGCAGCGCCCTGTCCTGGTTCGGCCGCGTGGACCTGCAGCACGCCGGCAAGAAGTACTGGCAGATCGACAACGACGACGTGCAGGACCCGCGCTCGTATCTCAACGTGCGGCTCGGCCTGGAAGGCGCGCGCTGGAGCGTGCACCTGTGGGGCAAGAACATCACCGACGAGCGCGCTTATTCGGAGTTCGCGCCGCGCGAGTTCTCGGGCCTCGACGTCGACATCGGTTATCTGAACCAGCCCGCGACGTACGGAGTGGACGCACGCGTGAGCTTCTGAGCGATGGCTCAGTTCCTCATTCGGTGCGGCCGCGTCTTCGACGGCGAGCGCCTGCGGCCCGAACCGGACTTGTGCATCGAGGTGCGCGACGGGCGGATCGCGAGCATCGGTCCGGCTCGTGACGACCAGGCGTCGATCGCGACGATCGATGCGCGCGACTACACCGTCCTGCCGGGACTGATCGATGCGCACTTCCATGCCGTCAGTGCGTCGCTCGACGTCGCTGCAATCGACCGCATGCATCCGTCGCATCGCGCGCTCGGCGCACGCGACCATCTCGAAGCAGCGCTGCGACGCGGCTTCACGACCGTGCGCGATGCTGGGGGCGCCGACATCGGGCTGGTGCGAGCGACCGCGGAACGCTTGATCGACGGACCACGCCTGCTGATCGCAGGCAAAGCGCTGTCGCAGACCGGCGGTCACGGCGACATGCGGCCCGGAGAATCGGTTCAGCTGTGCGGCTGCGGTTACTCGGGTGCGTTGAGCGCCGTGGTCGACGGTGCCGATGCGATGCGCGAGAAAGTGCGCGACCAGCTTCGACAGGGTGCGAATCACATCAAGCTGTTCGTCTCCGGCGGCGTGCTGTCGCCGAGCGATCCGATCTGGATGGATCAGTTCACCGATCTGGAGATTCGCGCGGCGGTCGAGGAAGCGGCCACGCGTCGCACCTACGTCATGGCGCACGCACACACGGCGCAGGCGGCGATTCGCTGCGCGCGCAACGGCGTTCGCTCCATCGAACACGGCACGCTGATGGATCGCCCGAGTGCCGACACGGTCGCGAGCACCGGCGCCTTCGTCGTGCCGACTTTGTCGATCATCGAATCCCTGCAGCAGATGCCGCTCGGCTTGCCGCCCGCGGCGCTGGAAAAGCTGGCCGCCATCGGCGATCAAGCCGCAGCCGCAGTCGCGCATTGCCGCGCGGCCGGCGTCAAGGTCGGTCTCGGCACCGATCTGTTCGGCGCGCTGCGCGACCAGCAGAGCCGCGAATTCCAGGTGCGCGGTCGCCACGAGAGCTCGCTCGAGGTGCTGCGCTCCGCGACCAGCGTGAACGCCGAGCTCATCGATCTGCAGGGCGAAGTCGGCACGCTTCGCGCCGGCGCGGCCGCGGACATCATCGCGGTAAGCGGCAATCCCGTTGCCGACGTCGCGGTGCTCGCGGATCCGGATCGCAACCTGAAGCTCGTCGTGCACGACGGGCGCGTCATCGTGAATCACATTGCAAGGAGCTCCCCTTGAGTCACGCAGCAGTGCAACCGGGGCCGCGCCTCGGCATCGACGTCGGCGGAACCAACACCGACGCGGTGGTCATGGTCGGTGATGAAGTGATCGCCGCGGTGAAGCGCCTGACCACGCGCGACGTCGGTGACGGAGTGATGAATGCGGTCGGTGCAGTGCTCGATGCCGCGCAGGTACGTCCGGCGGATCTGAGCAACGTAATGGTCGGCACGACGCAGTTCATCAACGCGTTCGTGCAACGCAAGCATCTCGAGCGCGTCGCGGCGGTGCGGATCTCGCTGCCGAAGGCCGATGGCATCCCGCCGATGGTCGCGTGGCCGCAGGACCTGCTCGAAGTCGTCGGCGAGCAGTGCTACATGGTCGGCGGCGGCTCCTTCTACGACGGCAAGACGTACGCGCCGCTCGGCGTCGAGGAGCTGCAGAAGGCGGCGCACGAGATCCGGCGGCAGGGCATCCGCTCGATCGCGGTGACGTCGAACTTCGCGCCGGTGCGGCCGGACATCGAGCAGCAGGCAGCGAAAGTTCTGCTGAGCATCCTGCCCGAAGCCGACATCACGCTCTCGAGCGAGGTCGGCGGACTGGGCCTCATCGATCGCGAGAATGCGGCGCTCATCAATGCGTCGCTGCGCAGCTTGTCGCGCAACGTCGTCAGCTCGCTGCAGGCCGCGTTCGCGCGCATCGGCGTCACGGCGCCGATCTATCTCAGCCAGAACGACGGCACGCTCATTTCGACCGATTACGCGACGCGCTTCCCGATCGTCACCTGCTCGGCCGGTCCGACCAACAGCATTCGCGGCGCGGCGTTCCTGACGAAGATGCAGGACGCGATCGTCATCGACATCGGCGGCACGACCAGCGACTTCGGCTTCCTGGTGCGCGGGTTCCCGCGCGAGACCGCGACCGCGCATCTGATCGGCGGCGTGCGCACGAACTTCCGCATGCCCGACGTGCTCTCGATTGCGCTGGGTGGCGGCACGCTGGTGCGCTTCGACGGGGACTCTCCCCGCCTCGGTCCGGATTCGGTCGGCTACCAACTTGGCGAGCGCGCATTGACGTTCGGCGGCAGCGAGCTCACGACGACGGACATCGCGGTTCGCGCCGGCCAGGCTGCGATCGGCGATCCGCAACGCGTGAAGCACATCGAGCAGCGCAAGGTCGATGCGGTGCTCGACACCATTCATCGCAAGCTCGAAGACGCGATCGACCAGATGAAGACGAACAGCAAGCCGGTGCCGGTCATCCTGGTGGGCGGCGGCCATGTGCTCGTCTCGCGTCAGCTGCGCGGCGTTTCGGAAATCCATCGCCCGAAGCATGCGGAAGTCGCGAATGCGGTCGGCGCCGCGATCGCGCTGGTCAGCGGCCGGGTCGACAAGATCTACGACTTCGCGGCGCTCGGGCGCGATGCGGCGCTGGAGCAGGCCCGGCAGGAAGCACGCAGCGCCGCGCTCGCGGCGGGCGCGGCGGCCGACTCCGTCGAAGTCGTGGATGTCGTCGAGTTGCCGATGACGCACATGCGGACCGGAGCAGTCCAGGTGAAGGTGCGCGCCGTCGGCCGGCTCGCGGCAGCGTAACGGAAGCAGACAGGGGACAGAACATGTACACCGTGGCGACAGATCAGGACATCCAGGACATGGCGCGCGGCGCCGTGTTTCTAGGCTCGGGCGGCGGCGGCGATCCTTACGTGGGAGAGTTGTACCTGCGCCGCCAGCTCGCCGAGGGCCGTCCGGCGCGCATCGTCAAGGCAGCGGAGCTTCCCGACGACGCATTCGTCATCTCGATCGCCGGCGTCGGCGCACCGACCGTCCTCGTCGAGCATCTGGTGAGTACGAACACGCTGCTGCGCCTGCTGGAAGCGAGCCAGCAGTTTTACGGCCGCAAAGTCGATGCGCTGATCAGCGCCGAGATCGGCGGCGCGAACTCGATGTTCCCGCTCGCGCTCGGCGCGCGCGCCGGCATCCCGGTGATCGACGGCGACGGCATGGGCCGCGCATTCCCGCACCTGGAGATGACGACGTTCAGCGTCTACGGCTGCAGCGCGTGCCCGAGCGTGCTGATGGACGATGCCGGCAACGTCGTGCACGTGCAGACTGTCACCGATCGAATCGCAGAAGACGTAGTGCGCGCGATCTGCGCGTCGCTCGGCTCGATGATCTACGGCAGCTTCTATCCGATGTCCGGCAAGCAGGCGAAGCAGCTCGCCGTGCATGACACGATCTCGCACACGCTCGAGATCGGCCGGCGCATCCGCCTGGCGCGCGAGTCGCAATCCGACCCGATCCGCGACCTGCTGGAGTTCCTGAACCGGCCATCCGAGCAGCGCTACGCGCGCGAGCTGTTCAACGGCCGCATCGTCGACGTTCGTCACGAGACGCGCGACGGCTGGCACTGGGGCGAGGCGCTGATCAACAGCGGGCGCGGCGACGCGCCGGAGTTCTCGATCGAGATCCAGAACGAATACCTGATCGCGCGGCACGAAGGCCGCACCGTGACGCTCGTGCCCGACCTGATCGCAGTGCTGGATGCTGAATCGGCCGAGCCGCTCACCGCGGAGATGCTGAGCTACGGCCAGCGCGTCACGGTCATCGGCTACAGCGCGGCGCCGATCATGCGCCGCGCCGAGAGCCTCAAAGTGTTCGGTCCGCGCATGTTCGGCATCGATGAAGACTTCCACGGCGTGGAGCAGCTCGTGCCGGAGCAGAGGAAGCGCGCGTGAAGAACCTCGTCGCGGTCGTATTCGGCTTCGGCATGCTGCTCAACGCCTGCTTGTTCGTGCCGCAGGCGTGGCGCCTGTGGAAGACGAAGCGCGCGGACGGTGTCTCGGTGCTGTCGTTTGCCGGATTCAACACGCTACAACTCATCGGCGTCCTGCATGGCTACTTTCAGCAGGACACGGCGCTGATGATGGGGATGTTCGCGAGCCTGCTCACGTGCGGCTCGGTCACGCTGCTGGCGGCGAGGTACAGCTCGGAAGGAGGAGAGAAAGAGTAAGAATTTTTAGACGGGATTAACAGGATTAACAGGATGAAGAGTTCGGAATCCGGAGTCCGAAATCCTGTTAATCCTGTTAATCCCGTCCATTCTCCCTTCTTGACTTCCTCTCTTTCATGCACAACCATACGGTTGTGGATCAACTCAACGTTACTTTCCTCGCTCTCTCCGACCCCACCCGCCGGGTCATTCTCGGACGGCTGCGGCGCGGTGCGGCGACGGTCAACGAGCTGGCCGAGCCGTTCGGCGTCTCGCAGCAGGCGATCTCCAAGCATCTCGCCTATCTCGAGCGCGCGAGCCTGATCGAGAAGCGCAAGGAAGGCCGCGAGCAGTTTTGCTCGCTGCGCGCGGAACCGCTGCGGCAGGCGTCCGAGTGGATGGACGAGTACCGGCAGTTCTGGGAAGGCGCATTCGATCGCCTCGACGCGATGCTGCAACGCCTGCAGCAGCCGCAACGAAAGCAGAGGAAGAAAAATGTCCGCAACAGTCGCTGACCGCTCCGCTGGAATGGTCAGGATCGAGCGCGTATTCGCCGCGCCGCGCGAGCTGGTGTTCGACGCCTGGACGAAACGCGAGTTGCTGCTGCAGTGGTACGCGCCGCACGGCTGCACGGTGCATTTCGCCAGCATCGACGTGCGTCCCGGCGGGCGCTTCCATTCGTGCATCCACAATCCGCGCTTCGGTGATTGCTGGATCGTCGGCGTTTACCGCGAGATCGTACGACCGGAGCGCATCGTCTACACGCTCGCGACCGCCGACAGCGAGGGGAACGAGATCGAGCCGGTACGAGCCGGTCACGATCCTCGCTGGCCGCGCAAGACAGTCGTCACCGTGACGCTCGAGGAAGCGCGGGGCGGCACGAAGCTCACCCTCGAGCAAACCGTGTCCGAAGCGCTGGCCAAACACACGGGCGCGCATCCGAGCTGGCTGGAAATGCTCGATCGCATGGCCGACATGATCGCGAAAGGAACCGCGGCCGATGCGTAGCACTTTCATGGGCGTCGCCGCTCTCGCTCTTGCCTCGGGATCCATGACCGCTTCAGCAGCTGAACAAGGCCACGGCGCCTATGCCGCAGTGAACGGCATCAGGATGTACTACGAGACGTACGGCCCAGCGCGCGGCGTTCCGCTCGTGTTGCTGCATGGAGGCGGCTCGACGATCGACTCGACGTTCGGCCGCATCATTCCGTTTCTGGCGCGGGATCGCCGCGTCATCGCTGTCGAAGAGCAGGCGCACGGCCGCACGAGCGACCGCGACGCGCCGGTGCGTTTCACGACGTCAGCCGACGACGTGGCAACGCTGCTCGATGAGCTTCACGTGCAACAAACTGATGTATTCGGCTTCAGCAACGGCGCGAGCATCGCGCTGCAAGTTGCAATCCGCCATCCGCGAGCAGTGCGCAAAGTGGTGTTCGCTTCATCGTTCACGAAGAAAGCGGGCGCTCAGCCGCAACTGTGGGAGATGCTTCGCCGCGCCGATTTCGCGGGCATGCCGCAGGGACTGAAGGATGCGTTCCTGAAGGTCAACCCCGATCCGGCGAAGCTCAGGGTCATGCACGACAAGGATCTGGAGCGGATGCGTCACTTCGAAGATGTGCCGGACGCGGACCTGGGCGCGTTGCGCGCGCCGACGCTGATCCTGCTCGGCGATCGCGACGTCACGAGGCCGGAGCACGCGGTCGAGCTCACGCGCCTGATTCCCAACGCGCGGCTGCTCGTGCTTCCCGGCGGGCACGGTGAGTACATGGGTGAAGCAACGCTGCCGCAGCGGGCGCACTCGCCCGAGATCGCTGCGGATCTGGTGGGCGAGTTTCTCGACGGAGAGTCAGGCTGAAGCGCGCAGGCCGCCGGCGATCGCGTCGCGCAGGATCTTCCCTAGGATCGCGATACCGCGCCGGATCTTCTCCGGCGGCACGGTCACGAACGACAGGCGCAGCGTGTTGAGCTGCGGCTCGTTCGCGTAGAACGGCCCGCCCGGCACGAACGCAACGTTCTGCGCGATCGCCTGGTCGAGCAGCTTGAAGCTGTCGAGGCCCGGCGGCAGCTGCACCCAGATGAACATGCCGCCCGCCGGCTCATTCCAGGTCACGACCGCGGGGAAGCTTTCCTTCATCGCATCGAGCATGACCTTGCAGCGCTCGCCGTAGAGCGTGCGGATCGACGGGATGTGCGCGTCGAGAAAGCCGTCCTTCACGGTCTCGTAGACGATGCGTTGCGTGAAGCTCGGCGTGTGCAGATCCGCGGCCTGCTTCGCTTGCACCATCTTGCGATGCACGACCTGCGGCGCGATCACGTAGCCGACGCGCAGCCCTGGCGCGAGCACCTTCGAGAACGAGCCCATGTGCACGACCTGGTCGGGAATCATCGACAGCAGGGTCGGCACCGCATCGCCCGAATACGACAGCGCGGCGTACGGATCGTCTTCGACGATCAGCAGGTTCGCCTGCTTGGCGATTCGCGCCAGCTCCTGGCGCCGCGCCAGCGGCATGCGCCGCCCGGTCGGATTCTGGAAATTCGGCAACACGTACAGGAAGCGCGCGCCTTCCAGCAGCTTCGGCGTGAGCGCCGAGGGCACCAGCCCGTCCTCGTCGGAGGTGACGGAAACGAAGTTCGGCTCGAACAGCGAGAATGCCTGCAGCGCGCCGAGATACGTCGGCGTCTCCACCAGCACTTTGCTGCCCGGATCGATCAGCGTCTTGCCGAGCAGATCGAGGCCCTGCTGCGAGCCCGTCGTGACGACGACATTCTGCGGATCGATGTGGGCCGAGCCCGACGAATAGCGCGCCGCGATCCATTCGCGCAGCTGCAGGTAGCCTTCAGTGGGTCCGTATTGCAGCGCCGGCGACGGCGCGTCCGTCAGCACCGCGGTAGCCTTCTCGCGCAGGCGCGCAACCGGGAACGTGTCCGGCGACGGCAACCCGCCGGCAAACGAAATGACCTCCGGCCGCTCGGTGACTTTGAGGATCTCGCGGATGGCGGAGCTCGTCAGCTTCTGCGCCCGTTGCGACAGCGTCCACGACATGAATCGGACCTCGGTGATGACAGCCGCGGAATTGTACGGCCGGACCCGGGATAAAAGGAGTCGCAGAATTCCCGCCGCCGGGCCAGTACAGCCCCTAGCGGAGTAGACTGCGCCGGCCGCCGCCCTTGAGGACCCGCCATCCGACTCGCCGCCCAGCGCATGCGCCAGCAGCGCATTGGTCATAAGCCGTTCCCCAGCCCGGCCGCCACCGTTCGCTGGTTCGGCGCGGTTCAGGCACAGGACTACCTCGGCTCGCTGTGGGCGATCGGCCTGCGCACGCGCGCGGCAACCGAGCTTGCAGTCGAACGCGCCGTCGCCGATCGCTCGATTGTTCGCACCTGGCCGCTGCGCGGCACGTTGCACTTTGTCGCTGCCGAAGATGCGCGCTGGATGTTGGGCCTGTGCGCACCGAGGACACTGGCTCGCAATGCACGGCGACTCAAACAGGAATTCGGCATCGACAGTCGCCTGATCGCTCGCAGCGGCAAAGTGCTGATCGATGCTCTGCGCGGCGCTTCGTGCGTATCGCGACCCGATCTCTATCGACGACTCGAGAGTGCTCGCATCGCCAGCGGCGGCAGCCGCGGCCTGCACTTGTTGTGGTGGCACGCGCACGAAGGGCTCATCTGCCTCGGCCCGCGCGCTGGCAAGCAACAGACGTTTGTGCTCACAGACGAATGGTTGCCCGGCACGCCACCACGCTCGCGCGATGAATCGCTGGCTGAGCTGGCGCGACGTTACTTCACGAGTCATGGTCCGGCGACAATTCGCGACTTCGGGTGGTGGTCGGGACTCGCTGCCGCCGACGCCGAGGTTGCATGCGAGAGCGTGGCGCGCGAGCTGGAGGCTGTGACGATCGAAGATCAGACGTATTGGCAAGCAGCGGGCACGCCGGATGCGCGAGCGAAAGCGGGTTGTCATTTGCTACCCGCTTACGATGAATACACGGTGGCCTACCAGGATCGCAGCGCCGTGCTCTCGAACGAGCTGGCGGCGCGCGCCGACTCAGGTCACGGCATCTTCCATCCAGCGATCGTGATCGATGGCCAGGTCGCCGGCACGTGGTCGCGCGAGCTCAGGAAGACGTCGGTTGCGATTACTTGCCGCCCTTTCGCGCGGCTCGATCGCCGTCAGTCGCAGGCGCTCGCGGCTGCGGCGCAACGCTATGCGCAGTTTCTCGGCCTGGCACTGGCGCAAGGTCGTCCTTCGCTGCTTCGCGCCGCAGCCACTCGATGAAGGCGGCTGCCGCCGGACTCGGGCGGCGATGCGCCGGGTGCACGACGTAGTACGCGAAGCGTGCTTTCAGCGTCGGCCCGGGGAGCTGAATCAACTCGCCGCGTTCGAGGTACGGCGCCGCGATGTGCCTGCGCGCAAGCGCCACGCCCAGGCCGCACACCGCCGCGAGCAACGCATCGGTCGAGTCGCTGAAGGAATGCGCGGCGGGCAGGCTCGCGTTGCGAACTTCGGCCGCGCGAAACCAATCCGACCAACCCTGCAGCCCGAGGTCCGAGATCAATGGCAGACGCGCAATGTGCGCGGCCTTCGTAACCTGCCTGATGCCCGCGAGCGTCGGCGACGCGACCGGGAACAGCGCATCGTCCATCAGGAAATGCGCGGTCAGTCCCGGCCACGGACCCGGCCCGTGGCGGATACCCAGATCCGGACCGGCGTCGTCGAAGCGCGCGAGCGCGATCGAGGTTTCGAAATCCAGGTGTACGTCGGGATGCGCGGCGGAGAACGAGGGCAAGCGCGGAATCAGCCAGCAATACGCCAGCGAATGCAGCGTCGTGATCCGCACACGTGCGCCTTCTTCGCTCCGGCTGAGGAGCGAACCTGACACCGCGTCGAGGTCGGCCAGAGCGATGTTCGTGGCATCCGCGAGCGCCCGGCCCTGCGCGGTGAGCGCGACACCGCGCGCGTGCCGCTGAAACAGCGTCACGCCCAAGGTCGTTTCCAGCCGGCGGACGTGATGACTGACGGCGCTCGCAGTGAGATGCAACTCCTCCGCGGCATGCGCGAAGTTCTGATGGCGGGCCGCGGCCGCGAATACCGCGAAGGCAGGCAGGACCGTCGGGCGGATCGGCATGAGGCACAAGCCATATTTGTGGCTGACGCACAAAGTATGCGCTTGCTGCTGCTGCGTTTGCAGGGAAAATAGCGCAGACAGAAGCGAGGTTTGTGCCAGACCTCCAATCTGGGTAAGCCGCCGGCGCAAATTGGGTAAGCGCTTCCCATGCGGCGCCACCGGTTGCTCTGGCACCCTATCCCTGCCTGGTTCAAGGGTCTCGCGTCATGTCACAAGCCGAAGCGACCGCAACTGCCGAACCCATTACCGCCGCACGCTGGCTCACGCCGGTCGAATTGACGGTGCTCGGGGCCATCTGGGGCGCCTCGTTCCTGTTCATGCGGGTGTCGGCGCGCGAGTTCGGCGCGCTACCGCTCGTCGAGATGCGGCTGACGCTCGGCGCGCTGATCCTGCTGCCGCTGCTGTGGCGCGGCCGCGCGCAATTCAAGCGCGCGCACATCCTGCCGCTGGTCCTCATCTCCGCGATCAACTCGGCGATCCCTTTCTCGCTGTTCGCCTGGGCAGCGCAGCGAGCACCCGCCGGCATCGGTGCGATCACGAATGCGACTGCGGTGATGTTTACCGCGCTCGTCGCCTTCGCACTTTATGGCGAGCACATCAGCAAGCGACGCGCGGTCGGACTGTTCGCGGGCTTCGTCGGCGTCGCCGTGCTCGCGAGTGGTAAGACGGCGGGCGGGAGCGTGTGGGCGGCGGCGCTCGCGGGAACGTTCGCTGCATTTCTGTACGGCGTTGGCGGCAACATGATCCGTCGACAGCTCGCCGGCATTCCATCGGGTGCGGTCGCGGCCGGCACGCTGGTGTGCGCGAGCGTGCTGCTCGCGCCATTCGCGATTCTCTCCTGGCCGCGCACGCCGATTCCGCTGCACTCGTGGGTCAGCGCGGTCCTGCTCGGCGTGTTGTGCACCGGAGTCGCGTACTACATCTATTTCCGCCTGATCTATCGCGTCGGCGCGCCGCGCGCCGTCATCGTGACTTATCTCGTCCCGTTGTTCGGCGTGATCTGGGCCTGGATCGTGCTCGGCGAGCCGCTGACGATCACCATGGGCATCGCAGGCGCGCTCATCCTCGGCGGCGTGGCCGTGAGCCAGCAACGCAAATAGCGCGGGAACCGCGCTTTTCGCTGTCGCGTTTCGCCAGGGAGGGCTTACGTCATGAAGACCATTATCAAGAGCACCTGCGCGATGAGTTTGCTGGTCGCCGTTTCGCTTGCACCGTGTGCGGCGCAGACGGCGCAGGATCTGCCGATTCGCAGCACAAAAGATGTGCAGGTCGTTTTCGATTCGCTCGATCGCAACCGCGACGCGAAGATCAGCCGCAGCGAAGCCACCGTGAAGGGCAGCGTGAGCAAGCGCTTCGACGGCATCGACTCGGACGGCGACGGCTATCTCAGCAAGCAGGAATTCGCGGCGCGTCCGAGCGACGAGCGCTTCGAGTAGCGCGCGCAATAGCGCAGCGCATTTCGCGTACTCAATTCACGCGAGCACTGTAGTCACCGGCACCACAGTGCCGTGCGAAGCGTCGGCGCATGGCGACGATCCGCATGCAAAAAACGCCAGCGCGGAACCTCGACCGCAGCACCGGGATTCCGCTCTGGTACCGCTCATCGAATACGAGGACATTGCCATGATTTTGAGAAATCAACTGCTCGCCGCGCTGGCTGCCGCGACCTGTGCCCTGGCCCCTGCAGCGTTCTCGCAGGAGCCGCCGCCGTCGGGCTCGCAGGACCCGGCCGACGTGGGCGAGCCCGCGCCGCAGGATCAGCAGCAACTCCCGCCGACCACGACGGATGACGAGAACGAACAGACAGCGCCTGGCGCCGCCACCGACCAAGCCACTCCCGGTGCCTCCGACAGCACGACCGCCGGCCCGATCGATGACAAGAAGATCGAGCAGTTCGCGAACGCGTACATGGCGGTGCAGACGATTCAGCAGAAGGCTGCGACCGAGCTGCAAGGCGCCAAGGACCCCGCGGCCGCCGACAAGGTGAAGGCCACGGCGGAGACCGACATGATTGCCGCAGTCGAACGCTCGGGCCTGCAGGTGCCGGAGTTCAACAAGATCGTCGAGCGCATGGCGTCGGATACCGAAGTTCGCTCGCGCGTCGCTGCCAAGCTGCAGGAGCGCGGTGCGATCAAGCCGGATTCCGGCAAGCCGGACGACACGGGCACCTGATGCCTGACCTCGGACACTGACGTCACTCCCCACTGACGTCAGCCCCCTGGGCCGCCTGCTCGACTCACGTCGGGCGGCGGCCTTTCATTTTGCGTACGACTTTCGATCTACAATCGCGCGGGTGAGTCACGACCTGTTGCAGCTGGCGCGCGAATATCTCGAATCGGTCGGTCAGGCCGACGAGCTCGACGGGCTGCGCTTCTTTGCCGACGACATCGTGCAGGTCGAATTCCCCAACCGGCTGGTGCCGACCGGCGCGACGCGCGACCTCGCCGCGCTGCGCGATGCCGCTGAGCGCGGCCGAAAAGTGATGACGGCTCAGCGCTTCGAAATTCTCAACGCGATTGCGAGCGGCGATCAGGTCGCCGTCGAAGCGCAGTGGACCGGCACGCTCGCGGTGCCTCTCGGCAGCATCCCGGTCGGCGGACAAATGCGCGCACGGTTCGCAATCTTCCTCACGTACCGCGGCGGCAAGATCGTGCGCCAGCACAACTACGACTGCTTCGATCCCTGGTAGCTAACGCAGCTGCTCGAGAATCAGCCCCGCGACCCGATCGTAGTCGCCGCCGAAATGGTGGCCGCCGGGCAGGTTCACCGCGCGCAACGTGCTGCTCGCTGCCTCGTCGCAGGCTGAGTCTTCCGCACCGTCCCCGTAGACGCACAGCGCGCGCATGCCCGACATCCGCTGCAGCTCCGGCGCGATCTCCAATGTTTCGTCTTCGTCGTTCCCCGACAGCCAATTGCTCAGGTGGAACTCGAACGTCGCGCGCACACCGAGGCTGAGCAATGCCGTGAGGCGCACGCGTGAGCGCATGTGCGCCGGCAGCCGATTGACGACGAACGGCAGGACATCGGCACCCTGCGAATAGCCGACGAGCACCACGTCCTTCTTGTCCCAGGCGTCGAGGTAGTGACGCAGGATGCGATCGACGTCGGCCGCGGTGCTTTCTGGCGTGCGCTCCTTCCAGAAATAGCGCAGCGAGTCGACGCCGACGACTGCGATGCCATGCTCGGCAAGCACCGCGGCAACGGCTTTGTCGATACCGGCCCAGCCGCCGTCACCCGAGATCAATACGGCAAGCGTATCGCCCGGCTGCTGCGCCGGGACTTCGACGACCGGCAATCCCTGGAGCTCCGCGGGCGGCGGAGGCGGCCGCTTCTTCGGCGGCTGATCGAGCTTGCGCACAGCCGCGGACAACGCACCTTCCAGATTCGTGGGGCTGGCGTCGTTCGTCACCATGACGAGCTGACCTCCGGGCGTGGCACTCGCGAAGCGCTCAGTCACGTCCTTGCCGCACACACCGGTAGCATGAGTCTGCAATGCGACCCACTGCGATTCGAGCTTCGCCGGCGTCAGCAGCGCGCGCGCCTTCTTCGACTCCGCGTAGCGCAACGTTCCCGCTTCGCACATGCGCTTGTGCAGCCGCAGCTCGGGACAGAAATCGATCGAGATCGCGCCGGCGAAGGTGTCGGCGGGCGCTTGCGCGAGCACCGCATAGCCCAGCGTTGCACCGGTGCCATCGCCGACCAGCACTGCGGGCTCGTAATTCGGCAACCGGTAGTACGCCTGCAGAAAATGACTCAGGTTCTCCAGGTCGCCGTCGGGATAGACGCACTGGGCGCCGTCCTTCTCCAGGTTCGCGAACAGCGCGCGTGAATCGATGCCCGCGACCAGCGCGCCCTGCGACGCCAGCAGCTGCGCGCTGCGCGACACCTTCGGGTTCCATCCCTGGTCGCCGGACAGGAACAGCACGACGCGCTGCACCTCGACGCCGGCGGACGGGCGATAGATCGCGATATTCTGAAACCGGCCGTGCGAGATCGTGTCGGCGCCACATTGCGCAGCGATCCACAGCAAGCCAAGCAACCACCAACGGCTCATTTCGCGATCACACCTCGCAGGCCGCCCGCGATCAACGCGGTGACATCCGCGAGCGACAACAACGTCGCCACGCCCTGCGGCGCGGCCAGGTAGCGCGGTTCCCACACCGGATGGAACTTGTCCTTGAAGCTGCGCAGCCCGCGGAAGTTGTAGAAGCTCTCGCCGGAGTCGAACAGCCAGCGTCCGAAGCGATGCCAGCGCGGCGCGAGCTCGTGCGTCACCATGCCCGCCATCGGCGCCATGCCGAGCGCGAAGCGCTGCACGCCCTGCTCCTTGAAATGCAGCATCAGGTGCGTGAACAGGAAATCCATCGTGCCCGACGGCGAGCCGGGCACCTGGCGCATCAGGTCGACACTGACCTCGCTGCGCTGCTGCGTGCACAGCACGTTCGCGAATGCGATGGGTGTGCCGCGCTGGCGCACCAGCGCCACCGGCCGGCGCATGAGGTACTGCTCGCGAAATGCGCCGAGCGAGAAACTCTTCTCGCGCGCCCGCGACTCCGCGAGCCACGCGGAGGAGATGGACTTCAACTCGGGCAGGATCGTCGCCACTTCGCCCGCGGGCGTGACTGAAAACGTCAGTCCGTCGCGCTCACCGCGAGACACGGCGTAGCGCAGGTCCGCGCGCTTCGAGCCTTGCAGGCCGAATTCCTGCAGCGGCACGTACGCGTATTCGCCGAGCTTGAGCGCGCGCAGGCCCGCGTCGAGATACAGCGTCAGCGACTCGGGCCGCACCTGGTAGAAGATCGCGCGGCCGCCGTGATCGGTCGCCTCCTCGATGAAATTCCAGATCAGCTCCGGCCATTCGTCGCGCGGTCCGATCGGATCGAACAGCGAGATCCACGAGCGCCCCTGGCGTCCGAACATGACGAAAGCCTTGCCGGACTGCGAGAACAGCAGATGCTTGTCGCCCATCAGCACGAGGTTCGCATCCGCGTACGGCTGCGCGCTGACGATCTCGTCGGCGCGGTCGAGGTCCTCGCTGCGCGGCAGCGCCGGCAGGCCGGGCGATGGCCGCAGCAACTGCCACAACGCGAACCCCAGCCCGACGAGCGTCACGCCCATCATCGCGCGCAGTCCGCGCGGCGCATTGGCATCGAACTCGAACACCCACCACAGCTCGCGATCGTACGGAACCTCGCGGTACGCAAAGAGCAGGATCGCGGCGCAGGTCGCGACCACCCATGCGATCGACGCGATCCAGCCCCAGTCGAGCGCCTGCGAGAACAGCGCCGAGCGCCGATCGAACTGGCGTCGCGAAGCCAACAGCAGGAACGCGAGCACCGTGAGATATGCGCCCTCGGACAGCGCGATGCCCTTCGGCAACGCCAGCACCGCCGCCACCAGCGCCAGCACGAATGCCGACCACCACGCCGCATCCAGTCGATGCAGCAAGCCGCGCGCGACGATGAGCATCGCGAATCCCGCGACGCTGCCGATGAAATGCGACGCTTCGACGAGCGGCAAAGGCACGTGCAGCTCCAGCAGGTCCGTCGCCTCGCCGGACAGCGGCGTCACGCCGGAAACGAGCAGCCACGCACCGGCGATGAAGGTGAGCGTTGCCAGCAGGAGCGGCGAGATCGCGACTGCGGCGCGACCGATCGGTGCCGCGACGCCGGAGCGCAATTCGTAGCCCGCCAGCAGCATTGCGGCGGCGATCAGCGGCAGCAGGTAATAGATGACGCGATACAGAAAGAGCGCGCTGATGATCTGCTCGGGCGGCGCGCGTCCACCGCACGCAAGCAGGATCACCGCCTCGAACACGCCGAGACCGCCCGGCACGTGACTGAGCAGTCCGAGCGCCACGGCCATCGCGTACCACGCGAAGAATGCCGGCAGCCCGATGATCCCCGCCGGCAAGAGGAACCACAGCGCGGCGGCGGACGCCGTCAGATCGAGCGCGGAGATCACCAACTGCCGCACAGCGAGATGCGGCGGCGGCAGCCGCACCGGCCAGCGATTGAACACGCGGATTTCTCGAGTTCGCGCAGCGGCAATGATGAGAGCGCTGACCGCGAGGAGTAGAACGATCGCGATTGCGCGCAGCAACCAGCTCGGCAGGTGCACGAATGCAGCGACGTCCGGTGCGCCCCAGAGCAATCCCGCAGCACCGAATGCAGTCATGCCGATGACGAACGCACCTGCGTTGAAGGCGGCAGCTTGCGCAACGCGCCCGGCCTCGACGCCCGCAGCCGTATACAGCCGCATTCGCACGGCGCCGCCGGTCAGCACGCCGAGACCGACCGTATTACCCAGCGCGTAAGCGATGAACGAAGTGAGCAGAACCGTGCTACGGCGAACCTTGGCGCCCGCGTAGCGCAGCGCCGAGAAGTCGTAGCCGGTGAGCACTAGATAGCTGAGTACCGTCGCGAGCCCGGCCCACAGCAGATTCGATGTGGGCTGCGCAGCGACCTGCTGCACTACATCGGCGTAACGCACCTCGCGCAACAAGCCGCGCAGCGCATCGAAGACGAGCGCGCAGAGGACGAGCACGACGACGCCGATCGTCCAAGGACGCCACTTGTTCCATCTGCCTGCACTCTGCGCCGTCAAGCACTCGTACTCCTGCAACGGGAGCGATTTTGACGTTCCAGGTTCCCGATTGGGTCCCGTGTAAAGATTACGTTATCGACATCAAGCCCGCTCGGTCGCGAGCAGTGTTGCCAGGCGCTCCGCGTGGGTGCGCAACTCGCTTGCGGCCGTGGCCTCCCAGAGGTCCGCACGCAGCATGGGTCCAACGTAGAACAGGTGGGGTCCAGGCCAGCCGTCCGCGTCGATCACGGCGCCACGCGGTCCCGTGCGCAGGCCCAGGCCGAGCGAATCGGCGACGCACAGACCGCACTGCACGAGGCTGCGCCACAGCGGCTCCTTCGAGCGAGCGACAGCATAGTCCGGGCCGGTGCAGTTCACGACCCGATCGAAAGTTTCCGTGCGCTCGGTTTGCGTGCCGCGCGGCCGCCACGTCACTTCGATTCCTTCGGCGCGCGGTGAAAATCGCAACAGCTGCCCGGCGTGAACGTGCAACCGCTGCATGTTGCGCAACTCGTCGAGACGCTGGATCAACTGCAACGGCAGACGATGACGATGGGTGTCCCACAGCGCGCGCAGGTGACGCAGGAAGCGCACGCGGTCGCGCTCGGAAAGCCGCTGCCAGATCGTCGGCGCCATGTTGCGCACGAAAGTGATCGCTTCGCGCCAGTCTCCGCCGCAGCTCTCCGCTTCGCGTGCGACCAGGCGAACTGTCTTGGTGAGTCCGCGCAAGGACGTCGATGCGGCAAGTAGCAGAGCATTGCCATCGCCCTTGAACGCATCCGGACGAAAGGCAGTCTGTCGTGGCGGCACGAGCCCGTGTCGCGACAACGCATGCAGAGTCGGCGTGCGCTGCGGATCCGCGGACGCCGCATTGATCACGTCGGCCGCAGTCAGACCGGTGCCGATCAGCAGGATCTTCTGACCGCGCGAGAACTGCAGCTCGTTCGACCAAGGATCAGCGATGTACGCCGGATGATCGGCGACCGGCGCGGTGATCGCGAGCGACGCCGGCTTTGGATTGCCGAGAGCGAGCACGACGTCTTCCGCGGTCAGCTTGCGTCCATCGCGCAGCTCGAGCTGCAGCGGCAGATGACGTTCGAGGCGCCTCACGTTCACGACTTCGCCGTACAGCACGTCCAGCCGGACGTTCGGCGCTGCGCTCAGCTGCGCCGCCAGCAGGAACTCCTGCAGATACTCGCCGTACAGCGCGCGTGGCAGGAAGTCCTCGCCACCGGCGCCGGGAATGCGCTTGCGCACGAACTCCAGGAATTCATCCGGCGCTTCCGAGCTCGCCGACATGCGGCTCGCCGGCACATTCAGGAGATAGGGGAAGCCGCGATCGGCGTACGCGACGCCGCGGCCGACGACGCTGCTGCGCTCGATGAGCACGATTCGGGTCGGACCGCACGGTGGCCGTCGTAACAGGTTGGCGGCGACGACGGTTCCGCAGAACCCTCCGCCGACGATCGCGATCGTGCGTAGCAGCGCCACTCGTTCCCTGGCCTAGTCGACGATCAGCTTGTAGCCCGCGCCGACGACGGTCTGCAGCATCTGCGGCGCGGCGGGATCCACTTCGATCTTCTGCCGCAGCCGATGCACCAGCTGCTTGAGCAGCTGGCGGTCGCCCGCGCCTTTGTGTCCCCACACCTGCATCAGCAGGCGATCGGAGCTGACGGTGTGACCTGCATTCGCGATCAGCATCTGCAGCAGACGCAGCTCGAGCTTGGTGAGTCGCACCGGCTCCTTGGTGCCGACCTGCACCGTGTGTTCCTGCGTATCCAGCTGCACGCGACCCGCGGCGAGCGGTGCGGAATTTTCCAGGCCCGCGCGCCTCAGCAATGCCTTCACTCGCGCCAGCAGCGTGCGCGGGCTGAACGGCTTCGTCAGATAGTCGTCGGCGCCGAGATCGAGTGCGCGCACCAGGTCCTCTTCCTCGCCGCGCACGGTCAGCATCATTACCGGTACGCGCGATTGCCCGCGGATCGCCTCGCACACCTGGAAGCCCGAGGCGCCCGGCATGTTGATGTCGAGCAGCACGAGGTCGGGCGACTCGCTCTCGAAGGAGCGGATCGCGCTGGTGCCGTCGCCGGCGCTGATCACCAGATAGCCGGCCTGCGACAGCGTGAACGCGATCAGGGCGAGCAGATCCTTGTCGTCGTCGGCGCAGAGAATTTTCATGGCGGGCTCACTCGTGCGCCACGCGGAGCTGCACTTCGAAGCGGGTCTTGCCGGCGGACGTGCGCCGCGCGGCGATCGAGCCGTTGTGGCGCTCGATGATCGATTTGACGATCCACAGGCCGAGCCCGAGCCCACCCGGTTCCGGCTCCTCGCCGGCGCCGCGCGAGAAACGCTCGAAGATCGAGCCGGTCTCGAGCTCGGGCAAACCTGGACCTTCGTCCTCGACCCAGGCCGTGACCTTGCCGTCCTGGTGCGCGGCGCCAACACGCACGACGCTGCCTTCGGGCGCGAACTTGCTCGCGTTGGCGAGCAGGTTGACGAACACCTGCGTCAGGCGCGGCCCGTCGCCGTCGACGCGCGGCAGATCCTCCGGAAAATCCAGCTCCAGGCGCTGGCGGCGCTGATTGAGCAGCGCGCCGATCAACGTATCCGCATCCTCGATCACTTCGGCCAGCGACACGTTCTGATGCCGGATGCCGAGCTGGCCCGACTCGATGCGCACGCTCTCTAACAGGTTGTCGATGAGACGCGTCAGGCGCAGTGTGCCGCGCTCCAGCGAGAACACCAGCTCCTTCTGTTGTTCGCGCGACATGGTCTCGATGCCTTCGCGCAGCAGCTCGATCGACGCAAGCTGCGCCGCGAGCGGCGTGCGGAACTCGTGCGAAATGTTCACGAGCACCGAATCGCGCGCGCGGCGCACGCCTTCGAGCTCGGTCTCATCGCGAATGACCTGCACCTGCAATTCGTCGACCGGCGCGGCGCTCGTGATGATCGTGGTCCGCGGCGCGCCGTCGCGAAGATTCAGCTGCTCCGTCGCCTGCGCGTTGCCTTCGAGCCGGGCGCGCACGATCGGGCAGCGCGTCTCGCACGGCCGTTCGCCGTTCTCGAGACAGGGCTTCAGCACGTCGCCGCAGAAGCGCCCGATTGCCTCGTGCGCCTGGACGCCGAGCAGTCGCGCGGCCTGCGGGTTCAGGTAGCGAATGACACGCGACTTGTCGACGGCATAGACGCCCTCGACGATGCCGCCGAGCACCGCCTGCGCCTCGGCCTCGCGCCGGCGCAGATCCGCGGTGAGCTGCACGAGGTTGTCGCGCATGTTCTGAATCGTGCTCGCGAGCTTGCCGACTTCCTGCGTGCCGCCGGCCGGAATCGAGGTCGAGAAGTCGCCCTGGCCGAGGCGCTCGACGGCATCGCTCAGCGTGCCCAGCGGACCGGTGACTTGCTGACCGAGGATCACGCCGGCCAGCACCGCAAGCGCCGCGAGCACGATGGCCGTGGCCAGCAATCGCTTGACGAGGCTGCTGACCGACGCGTCGATCTCGCCGGACGGCAAACGCGCTTCGAGCAGCGCTATCGCTTCGCCAGTCGAGGCGAACACCGGGAAGCTCGCCGCATACAGATCGAGATCCTCGATGCGCAGCACGGCGGAGCGGCCGTCGGACAGGCCTGCCGAGTGCAGGCGCGTGAACTCGTCGACGCGCTTGTCCTCGACGAACGAGCGGTAGTTGACCAGTCGGATCGGCACGCCGACCCGCTCGGTGAGAATCTGCGCGAGGCGATCGTCGAGCAGCCGCGCGACGTACAAGCGGCGGCCGGTCGCGCCGCCGATCTGCGCCGAGGCGCCGAGCACCGCGTACCGCCCGACCGAGGGAACCGCGAGAAACCGCTCGCCCTGCTCGCTCGCGGAAACCTGGATCTCTTCCCAGGGCAGCTGCACGCCCGCCTGCGAGACCAGCTTGTCGTTCTCGAACACCGCACAGGCGACCAGCGTGTCGGTGTTGCACGAGCGGCGCAGATACAGGCCGAGGCTCGAGGTTCGCGTGTCGGCAAGCATGCGCTGCAGCGTCTGACGGTCCGCGACGCTCTTGGCCTGCGTCAGCGCGTCTTCGCCGTAACGCCGCAGATCTTCACGCGCCATCGCACCGGCGAGCTGCACGCGCGAGAAGCCCTGCTGATTCGCGAGATCGCGCAACGAGCCGATCGCGGAGATCGAGATGCCGCCCACGACCAGCAGCACGATGGCGACGTTGATCAGCGCGATCCACACGCCCAGGGGCGCACGTGAGGTGTCGAGCTGCAACCGATCGATGAATGCTTGGATGCGCGAGAGCATGCGGAGCTATTTGCGCTTCTTGTAACCCGTGCGCCACTCGACCAGGGTCTTGATGACGAGCGTGACCACCGCGAGCAGCGTCAGCAGCGAGGCGACGGCGAACGCACCCACGAAATTATATTCCTGGTACAGGATCTCGATGTGCAGCGGCATGGTCGTGGTCACGCCACGCACGTGGCCGCTGACGACAGAGACCGCGCCGAACTCGCCCATCGCGCGAGCGTTGCACAGGATCACGCCGTACAGCAGACCCCAGCGGATCTTCGGCAACGTGACGTGGAAGAAGGTCATGAGGCCGCCCGCGCCGAGCGTGATGGCCGCCTCTTCCTCGTCGTTGCCCAGCTGCTGCATGAGTGGAATCAGCTCGCGGGCGACGTACGGGAAGGTGACGAACATCGTCGCGAGCACGATGCCGGGCACCGCGAAGATGATGCTGATGTCGTGCTCCTGCAGCCACAGGCCGAACCAGCCCTGCATGCCGAACAGCAGCACGTAGATGAGGCCCGAGATCACGGGCGACACCGCGATCGGCAGATCGATCATGGTGATCAGGAAGCTCTTGCCCTTGAACTCGAACTTGGCGATCGCCCACGAGGCGGCGATGCCGAAGATGATGTTCATCGGCACCACGATCGCCGCGACCGTCAGCGTCAAACGGATCGCCGCCAGCGTGTCCGAATCCTTGAAGCTGCTGAAGTAAAGCTGGAAGCCCTTCTCCAGCGCTGTCGCGAACACGGTGATCAGCGGCGCGAACAGCAGCGCCGCGAGGAACAGGAGCGACGTCGTGATGAACGCCGCCTTCGCCAGGAAACTGACCAGCGTGTCGCGGCCGGGCCGGCTCGCGATCTCGGCCAGCAGCTCCTGCGATGTGCCTGGGCCTGCCATCTAGCGTCCCGCGGAGACTTGACGTCGCCGCCCCCAGGCCTGCAGCAGATTGATCGAGAGCAGCATGACGAAGGAGAGCACCAGCATCGCGAAGCCGAGCGCCGCGGCGCCGGCGTAGTCGAACTGCTCCAGCTTGATCACGATCAGGAGCGGCGTGATCTCGGTCTTCATCGGCAGGTTACCGGCGATGAAGATGACCGAGCCGTATTCGCCGACCGCGCGCGCGAACGCCATCGTGAATCCCGTCGCGATCGCCGGCGCCACCGTCGGCAGGATGATGCGGCGGAAGATCATGAAGCGCGCGGCGCCGAGCGTTTCGGCCGCATCCTCGAGATCGCGCTGCACTTCGAGCAGCGCCGGCTGCACCGAGCGCACGACGAACGGCAGGCCGATCAATGTCAGCGCCACGACGATGCCGATCCAGGTATAGGCGACCTTGATGCCGTACGGGGCCAGGTACTGGCCGATCCAGCCGTTCTCGGCAAACACGGCCGTGAGCGCGATGCCCGAGACGGCCGTCGGCAGCGCGAACGGCATGTCGATGAGCGCGTCGATCAGCTTGCGTCCCGGAAACTCGTAGCGCGTCAGCGTCCACGCGATAACGAAGCCGAACACGCTATTGACGGTAGCTGCGAGCAGGGCCGCGCCGAAGCTCAACTTGTAAGAGGCAACGGCACGCGGCTCGAGCAGCACGCGCCAGAGGTCGTTCCAGCCCATCGTCGCCGTCTTCATGACGAGCGCCGCGAGCGGGATCAGCACGATCGCGCACAGAAAGAATGTTGAGAAGCCCAGCGTCAGACCGAACCCGGGCAGGATCGAAGGTGTGCGAACCGTCGCGTTCACTGATTGACCTTGGCGCCGTACATCTTGTCGAACACGCCGCCGTCCGCGAAATGCTTGTCGTGCGCCTGCGTCCAGCCGCCGAACACCTGGTCGACCGTGAACATCTCGACGGGCGCGAACTGCTCGCGATGCTTCTCCAGCACTTGCGGATCGCGCGGGCGGAAGTAGTGCTTCGCCGCGATCTCCTGGCCCGCCGGCGCGTACAGGTAGTGCAGATACGCTTCGGCGATCTGCCGCGTGCCACGCCGATCGACGACGGTGTCGACGACTGCAACGGGCGGCTCGGCCAGGATGCTGACCGACGGCACGACGATCTCGACCTTGTCGGGGCCCAGCTCGCGGATGGCGAGCAGCGCTTCGTTCTCCCAGCCGATCAGCACGTCGCCGATCTCGCGTTGCACGAACGTGTTGGTCGCGCCGCGCGCGCCGCTGTCGAGAACGGGCGCCCGCTGGTACATCTCGGTGACGAACTTCTCCGCCGCAGCTTGCGCAGCGGCGACGTCCTTGGCGGCGGCCGGATCGTCGAGCTTCGTCAGGTCGCCGTGCAGCTGGCGCTTCAGCTCCGAGCCCCAGGCCGCGAGGTAGTTCCAGCGCGCGCCGCCCGAGGTCTTCGGATTCGGCGTCACGATCGCGACGCCCGGCTTGAGCAGGTCGGACCAGTCGTGGATCTGCTTGGGATTGCCCTTGCGCACCAGGAACACGATCGTCGAGGTGTACGGCGCGCTGTTTTCCGGGAAGCGCGTCTGCCAGTTCGCACCCAGCCGCTTGCCCTTGCGTTGAATCGAATCGATGTCGTACGCGAGCGCGAGCGTGACGACGTCCGCTTGCAGACCATCGATCACGGCGCGCGCCTGGCTGCCCGAGCCGCCGTGCGATTGCTTGATGGTGACTTGCTGGCCGTTCTGCGCCTGCCACTCTTTGGCGAACCCTTCGTTGACTTCGCGATACAGCTCGCGCGTCGGGTCGTAGCTCACGTTGAGCAACGTGACGTGCTTGCCCGAGCCATTGCCGGTGTCGTCGCTCGAACCGCCGCAGGCGGCGAGCAACGTCAGGGCCATCACGCACAGAACGCTAAGCGCTGGCTGCTTGCTCATCGCTTTCTCTCGCAGGGCGATACACGACCATCATCGAATACGCCGCGGGTGCGGCGAACAGGGGCGCGAACTCGTTGCCGAGCTGGCTGAGATCCGACACGCCGAGGATCAGCATCTGGTCCATGGCTTCGTTGAGCTGACGCTGCAACTCTTCGGCGGCTGCGCCGAAGCGCAGCTCCGTGCGCATCTCCAGTCCGTGCACGGCTTGCGCCTCGGAGCGAGCATCGAGCAACGTGCGGACGCCGAGCGGCCGCTGCGCATCGCCGCTACGACCTTCCGGAAGGATGCCGACATATACGGCTTCTGCCGGAACGTGACGCAACAGACTCGCGGCGACGGCCAGCGTCGAGCGACGCGCAATGTCGTCAGCCCAGTGGATCAACACGCGCTGCGGCGAGACCGCTTGCGACGGCAGCACCATCACTTCGGCAGCGCCGTTCCACAGCAGCCATTCAATCTGTTTCGCTGCCTTCGGGTGCGCGGCGATCACTGCGACGCCCGAGATGCGCGTCTGCGCATGGCCCTGGCACGTGGCGAGCACCGGATCGATGCGCTTGGCGATGCGCGTCTTCATGCGACCCGCGAGCTCGACCAGGAACGGATGCTGTGCAAGTCGTTCGACCGCGGCGGACTCCGCGGCACACACCGTGTAGCTCGACAGCGGAGTCGGCAGCACGTGAATGCGCCGCACGCCGATCGCCACCGATTGACCGAACACGACCGGGAAAGAGCGTTGCTCGTGCTGCGTGCGGGTGATGTCGAGAATCGCGGCTGTCGCGTGCCCGTCCGCGTGCGTGGCTGTGCCGATGTGCGCGTCGGAGGGACCGCTGGTCATGCGGACGCGGATGCGCTCGAGCGCGCCGGTGAACACCAGCTCTTCGACGACACCGGTCGCAATGTAGTTCGTGCGCAGATTGTCCCGCGTCGGCGCCAGCTCGATTTCTTCCGGCCGCAGCACGGCGACGACCTCGTGCTCGCGCCCGCCTTCCAGCTTCTCGATGCGACGGGCGTTGACCGGCGTCGCGCCGAAGCGGATGCCCTGCTCGGTCTGCTTCGCGAGCAACAGGTTCGCAGCGCCGAGGAAGGTCGCGACGAAGCGCGTCGCGGGCCGGTCGTAGAGCTCATCGGGCCGGCCGCATTCGAGCAGGCGACCGAGATTCATCACGCCGATGCGATCGGCGAGCGCGAAAGCTTCTTCCTGGTCGTGCGTCACCAGCACCGTGGTGATTTTCAGCTCGCGCTGTACCTGGCGGATCGTGCGCCGCAGCTCTTCGCGGATCTTGGCGTCGAGCGCGCCGAACGGCTCGTCGAGCAGCAACACTTCGGGCTTGTGCGCCAGCGCGCGTGCGACGGCGACACGTTGCTGCTGGCCGCCGGACAACTGGGTGGGCAGACGATCGTCCATGCCCTCGAGGGCGACCAGCCGCAGCAATTCCTTGCGGCGCTGCCGCCGGTCCTCGGCGCGCATGCGGCGCACGCGCAGCGCGAACTCGATGTTCTCGCCGACGCTCATGTGACGGAACAGCGCGTAGTTCTGGAACACGAAACCGACGCCGCGCTGGCGCGCGGAAACGTGTGTGACGTCGTTACCGTGCAGGGAGATGCGTCCGTGATCGACGCCCGTGAGCCCGGCTATCGCGCGCAGCAGCGTGCTCTTGCCGCTGCCGCTCGGGCCGAGCAGCACGAAGAACTCGCCTTCGCCGACTTCGAGCGAAACGTCGTTGACGACCGGCGAGCCTTGATATCTTTTCGTGACCTGGTCGAGGGTGATCGACATAGTGGCCGGTGAGCTTACCGGGCCTCTGGTGTAAGGTCAGTATTGCCGCGGTTATAAAGGGGTTATACGACCCGGCGGCGTAACGTGCGCCCCACTGCCCGGCTCCCCCTCTCAAACATAAGGCCCCCGCCGTTACCGGCGGGGGCCTTCAAGGGAGGATTTTCAGCGCGAACTCAATCGGAATCGGATGCCACCTTGGAACGGTCTTCCTGGAACACGAGTTCCACGCGCCGGTTCTGCTGGCGGCCGGCAGGGTCGTCGTTGCTGGCCACGGGCGTGCTCTCGCCCTTGCCGACCGTGCTGATCTGCGAGGCGTCGACGCCGCGCTCGAACAACGCTGCCTGCACGGACTGCGCGCGGCGCTCCGACAGCGCCTGGTTGTACTCGTCGCTGCCGACGTTGTCGGTATGGCCCTCGACCATGACCTTGCGGCTCGAATCTTCCTTCAGCACCGCCGCCAGACGCTCGATCGTTCCGTAGGCGCCGGGTTTGAGCGTCGCTTTGCCAGTGTCGAACAACACGTCGCCCAGCGTCACGACCACGCCGCGATCGGTCTTCTTGCCTTTCAGATCCGCGAGCTCGCGCTCGAGCGCTTGCGCGCGCTCCTCAGCCGTCTGCGCCTGCGCCGTAGCCGATTGCGCCTGCGCCTGCGCTGCGCGTGCCTGCTGCGCGTTGCGCTGAGCTTCGAGAGAACGCGCTTCGGCCAGCACGGCCTGGCGCTCCGCCGTGCCCTTGTCAACATCATCCTTGGCCTGCGCGGTCAGGATCTTCTCGTTCGCGATCTGCGCATTGCGATTCGCGACCGTCGCCTCGTATTGAATGTCGGCGAGGTTGCCGTGCTTCTCCGCCAGAGCGTTCGCACGATCCAGCGCCTTGCGCGCGTCGGTGATGTTGGTCACTGCGACGCCGGCGCGCGGCGATGCTTCGACTTGCGGCACTACGGCGCGCGCGGTCTCGAGCTCCTCGATAGTCTTCGGCGTCGTGGCGCAACCAGCCGCGCCCACGGCCACGACCGTCGCCAGAAGAATGCTGTGCTTGTGATTCATCGCGTACCTCCCGCTCACTGCTGATCGTCAGTAGTGCGATCGTCAGTCGTGTCCGTCGGCGCGCCTGACTGACGCATCGCTTCCTGGCGCAGCTGTTTGATGCTCACCAACAGCTCGTTCGCCGCTTTGCGGGCGCTCGCGCTCTGTGACTTGGACACGGCCAGCTCCGCATCGAGCTGCGCCAGCTGCGCGTAGCGCTGGGCCGGCTGTTCCTTGCCGTCCTTTATTGCCTGACGCGCGCGGTCGACATTGTCTTTCGCACGCTGCAACTCGATCGCTCCCTGCTCCGAGCTGCCGATGGTCTGTTGCGCTTGCTGCACCGAAGTTTCGCTGCGAGCCACGCGCTCTTTGGTGAGATCGGAAACGCCGCCGCAACCCGCGAGCAGCACTGCTGTGAGTGCGAGCGGACCGCCGGCGCGTGTCATCCAGGAATTCATAGGTCGGCCTCCTAGGCAATTCGAAAACGTCGTCAGGGGGACCACACTTCGAAACGCCATACTCCGTCGGTAGGTTCCCAAAACTGCGCGGCGAGGATGCCGACAATCTCGGTGAAATCCCTTCAGTTGCAGCGCATAGCTGAAGCGCCGACACTGCGCGCTCCTTCACGAGGCGCCTATGTATCGAGCTGTTTTCTTCCGGATCGCAATGCTGGGTGTCGCGATCGCCATCGCCGGCTGCAATCCTCGCGTGGACACTCCGCAGCTCGGCGCGTATCGCGCGGTCCTGCGCTTGCCCGGCGGCGACACGCCATTCGGATTCGAGGTCGCGCAGGAACAGCAGCGCTATGTGATCTACCTGACGAACGGTACCGAGCGCACACGCGTGAGCAACGTGCAGGTCGCGGCGGGCGAGCTCACTGCTGTTTTCCCGGGATACGAGAACTCGCTGCGCGCGACCCTGCATCGTGATTCGATCGAAGGCAGCGTCACGCTGATCAAGGCCGGCGGCAAGGAACAGGTCATTCCCTTCAACGCGAAGCTCGGCGAGACGTATCGCTTTTATGCCGATGCGGCGACCGACAACGCCGACGTCGACGGAACCTGGGAAGCGACCTTCACCAATGACAAGGGCGAGACTTCGAAAGCGCTGCTGCTGTTCGATCAACAGCACGATCACGTGAGCGGCAGCGTCATGACGCCGACGGGCGATCACCGCTTCCTCGAAGGGCAGATGCGCGGCGACGAGCTGCAGCTCTCCACGTTCGCCGGCGGACTCGCGTATCTCTACAAGCTGAAGGTGGACGCGAAAGGCGGGCTCGAAGGCGAATACTGGCAGGGCCTCGCAGCGCACGAGAAGGTTGCCGCGCGACGCAACGATGCGGCGACGCTCGACGGCGCCGGCAAGCAGACCGCGATGCGCGACAGCGAGCAGCCGTTGAACTTCACGTTCCCGGACGCGGACGGCAAGCCGGTGTCACTGAGCGATCCGCAGTTCCGGGGCAAGGTCGTGCTGGTGACGCTCGGCGGCACCTGGTGCCCGAACTGCCACGACGAGGCGAACTTCCTGGCGCCGTTCTATCGCGAAAATCGCCATCGCGGCTTCGAGGTCGTCGCGCTGATGTTCGAGCGTCACGGCGATTTCGCAAAAGCGGCGCGCGCGGTCCGCGGCTATCGCCAGGACCTCGGCATCGACTATCCGACGCTGATCGCCGGGCTGTCGGAGACCGACGAGGCCAGCAAGGCACTGCCGATGCTGAACGGAATCTACGGCTATCCCACGGCGATCCTGGTCGACCGCGGCGGGCGGGTGCGCAGCATTCACACAGGGTTTGCCGGCCCGGCGACGGGACGGCATTATGATGAGCACGTGAAGGAGTTTCGCGACGAAGTCGAGCAGCTCCTGGCGGTCGCGCCCGCCGGCTGATCGACAACAAAAATGGCCACGTAGGGAGTGTCGTTCATGAACCGTTCACAATCGAACTTGAGCACGTGCGCACGCGCGCTGCTCGTGGTCGCGCTGCTGGGCGCCGGCTCGCATGCTCTCGCTGCCGACTCCGCGCCGGCGCCGCTCGACGTCGTCATCATCGACGAGACCGACAAGGGCTACGACCGCGCCATTCTGTACAAACATGGGATCGCGTCCCGCGCCAGCGCTTTCAACAAGGGCCCGCACGCCGACGCGCTGTACAAGGCATTGGGCGATGAGAACGTGCGGGTGCGCCTGGCCACGCCGACGGGCTGCCCGACGCAAGGAACGCGCGAGCCTTGCGCGAACGTGCGGCGAATCAAGGATGTCGAGCTGCCCGCCGCGATCGCCGCCTCGAAGGGCGGGACGCTGCTGGTCCTGTGGCCCGAGGCCGCGTACTTCAAAGGCGAGGAGCTGTTCCTCGCGTACCTCGACGTCGACGTGATCCAGAAAGGCAAGGTCGTGCCCGGTACCTTCTATGTCGGCTATCGCGACTGGGAATGCGACGAGCACTGCGTGCCGACGGCCTTCGAGGCATCGGCCAAAGAGCTGTCCGCGATGGTGCGCTACATGCTCGAGCTCGGGCCGGTCGCGCAATCCAAGGCGGTCCCCGCGCCGTGGCTCGGCAAGCCGCTGGTCACGAGCGTCGACAAATGGGCCAACAGCTGCGCGACCAAGCTGAACAAGGATCGCGTGGTGCGCGAATACGGCGAGCGGTTCTGGCTGAACGATCCGTCGAGCCGCACGCTCACGTCCGCGGCCTGGGGCGGCTGCAACATCTTCGCTGCCCGCAACTAGAGAGCCTGGTAGGCGGCGAGCGCCGCCTGCCGCGATTCGGCGAGATCGACCAGCGGCGCCGGATAAGTCGTACCGATGCGCACGCCCGCGGCCTCGAGCGCCGCGGCGGGCGCGGCATGCGGTGCATGCACGTGCGGAGCAGCGAGTCGCGCCAGCTCCGGAACCCAACGCCTGATGTAGTCGCCCGCGGGGTCGAATTTCCCGGCCTGCGTTCGTGGATTGAAGATGCGGAAGAACGGCGCAGCGTCGGCGCCGCAGCCTGCGACCCATTGCCAGTTCAACGTGTTCGCTGCCAGGTCGGCGTCGACCAGCGTATCCCAGAACCAGCGCGCGCCTTCCAGCCAGTGGATGCGCAGGTTCTTCACCAGGAACGAGGCGACGATCATACGCACGCGATTGTGCATCCAGCCGGTCGCCCACAACTGACGCATGCCCGCATCGACGATCGGAATACCGGTGCAGCCGCGTTGCCACGCTCGCAGGTGCGCTGCGTCGCCGGACCATTCGAAGCGCTCGAAGCGGCGATCGAGCGGCTGCAGCGCTGTGTGCGGAAAGTGGTAGATCAGGTGATGCGCGAATTCGCGCCACAGCAGCTCCGACACGAACGTCGAATCGCGCAACTTGCCGCGAGGCGCGCGCAAGGTGTGCCAGACCTGGCGAACGGAAACTTCGCCGAAGTGCAGGTGCGGCGACAACGCCGACGTTCCGTCCTGGTCCGGCCGATCGCGCGCCTTCGTGTAGTCGGCGAGCGGCTTCTTCACGAACGAGCGCAGTCGCGCATGCGCGCCGGCTTCACCCGGCCTCCAGGTGCGCTCCATCGTGTCGTACCACTCGATAGCGGGCAGCAACTGCAAGTCGTCGAGCGACAACGATTCCGGCCACACGCGCGGCGCGCGCCAGCGCGACGGAACGCGCAGCGGCGCGGGCGGATCGAGGTCTTCGAGGACGCGACGCTTGAACGGCGTGAAGACACGATACGGATGTCCGGTCCCGTTGCGAATCTCCCAGGGCTCGCGCAGCAAGGAGCCGTTGAAGCTTTCGGCGACGAGTCCGTCCGCGCGCAGCTGCGTTTTCACTTCGACATCGCGCGCGACCGCAGCAGGCTCGTAACGGCGGTTCCAGAACACCGCGCCAGCGCCGGATCGAGAGGCCGCCTCGCGCAGACATTCCAGCGCAGGTCCGCGCATCAACGACAGCCGCGAGCCCCGCGAGCGCAGGTCATCGTCCAGCGCCGCCAGTGAGCGATGCAACCACCAGCGCGCCGCGCCGCCGGCCGCAAAGTCCTGCTCCTCGGCATCGCACAGGATGTACACGGGAACGATCGGACCGCCGAGCTTCGCGGCTGCCTGCAGCGCAGGGTTGTCGCGCAGACGCAGGTCCTGCCTGAACCAGACGATGGCTCCCGTGGTCATGCGTCGCACGCTATCATTCGTCCATGCCATCCTTCGACATCGTTTCCGAGCTCAACCCGCACGAAGTGGCCAACGCCCTCGACCAGGCGAACCGCGAGGTCGGCACACGCTTCGATTTCAAGGGCACGAACGCCAAGTACGAGCTCAAGGACCTGGTGGTCACCCTGAGCGCGCCCGCGGACTTCCAGCTCAAGCAGATGATGGACATCCTGAAGCTCAAGCTCACCAAGCGCGGCATCGACATCGTCTGCATGAAAGTCGACGAGCCGGTCATCACCGGCACGACCGCGAAGCAAACCGCCACGCTGCGGCAGGGTATCGACACCGAGCTCGGCAAGAAGCTGCAACGGCTGATCAAGGATTCCAAGCTCAAGGTGCAGGCCGCGATCCAGGACAAGCAGGTGCGCGTGACCGGCAAAAGCCGGGATGACCTGCAGTCGGCGATCGCGCTGATCCGCGGCAGCAAGCTGGAGCTGCCGATGCAGTTCACCAACTTCCGGGACTAGAGCCGGTAAGAATTACTGCAGGTCGGTCTTCAGCCCGATCCGGGTCCGATTCAAACCCGCACGTCACCCCCACCCGACTGACATCAAACCGTACTCCGCGGCATCGTCTCTCCCGACCAGGAACCGGAGAGAAATGCCATGTGGACCGCCGCTGCCAAGTACGACGTGACGTTCGCGGACGCGACTGTCGCCGAGGGACCGATGTCCGCAACTGCGCTGCGCCGCTGGCTGCACGGCCGCTGGGCGCTGCTTTTCTCGCATCCCGACGATTTCGCTGCCTATGGCTTCGAGAGCGATCGCTGGCTCGTGCACGTCGGGGAAGCCTTTGCCGCCACCGATATCCTGCCGCTCGCGCTCGCGGGCCGTCACGAAACCGGCTGGGTCACTGACGTCGGCGGCTGCACGAATGCGCTGTTGCTTGACGAGATTCAGCGCTACCCCGTCGCCCGCGATTCACGCGAAGAGATGCTGCGCAACGCGGCGTTCGAGCCCACGTCGCGCTTCGTGATGACGCTCGATGCAGCGCTGCGTCTGCGCCGCACGTTCGTCTACACGAAGCAGGATCTCTTGCCGTCGCCGATGGATCTGGCCGTGCTGGCGAAAGGTCTGCGCGACGGCGTCAGGAGCCGGCACGCGGTGGGGCGGAGTACGCCTGCCATTCCTTGCCGACGATGAGTCGCGCGCCGCGGCCGAACGTCATGTACGACCATGCCCACTGCACCAGCACCGACAGGCGATTGCGGAAGCCGCTGAGGCGATAGATATGAACGAGCAGCCAGACCCACCACGCGAAGTGGCCGGCGAAGCGCATCCGGCCGATCTCCGCGATCGCGCGGCTGCGGCCGATCGTCGCCAGCTGCCCGAGATCGTGATAGCGAAATGGTGCGCGCTCGGAGATAGCGCCGCCCTGCACCTCCTTCCGGACGACGTTGCCTGCGTAGATCCCTTCCTGCATCGCGACGGTCGCGACTCCCGGTAGCAGCTTCCCCTCGCTCTCTTCGAACCGCGCCATGTCGCCGAGCACGAAGACCTCGGGATGCCCGGGCAGCGTGAGGTCGGGACCGACCTTCACGCGTCCGACCTGATCGATCGTTGCGCCGAGCGTGCGGCCAACGTCCGCAGCGCGCACTCCCGCGGCCCACAAGACAGTCGATGCAGCAACGTTCTCGTTGCCGACGCTGACACCAGCCTCACCGACACTCGTGACGCGCGAGTGCGTCCACACCTGCACGCCGAGCGCTTCGAGGTCGCGCATCGCGCGCGCGGCGAGCTTATCGTCGAACGACGGCAGGATGCGCGGCCCGGCCTCGATGAGGATCACGCGCGTCTGGCGCGGATCGATGCTGCGGAAATCGCGAGCCAGCGTGTAGCGGCTCATTTCGCCGATCGCGCCCGCCAGCTCCACGCCGGTCGGTCCGCCGCCGACCACGACGAACGTGAGATGGCGGCGGCGCGCTTCGACGTTCTGATCGCGCTCCGCAGCTTCGAATGCTTCGAGCACGCGACGGCGAATCTCGGTCGCCTGCGGCAGCGTCTTGAGGCCCGGTGCATCCCGCTCCCATTCTTCGTGACCGAAGTACGCGTGCTGCGAGCCGCACGCGAGCAGCAGGTAGTCGTACGGGTATTCGCCGGCGTCGGTGCTGACTTTGCGGCCGGCGACATCGATGCTCTGTGCCTCGGCCTTCAGCACGCGAATGTTGCGTACATGGGCGAACAGGCTGCGAATCGGCACGGCGATGTCCGCAGGACTCAGCGCTGCCATGGCGACCTGGTAGAGCAGCGGCTGGAAGAGATGATGGTTCTCGCGATCGAGCAGTGTGACCGCGACGCCCGGCACGTTGCGCAGCCGCTTCGCGGCGTTCAGACCGGCGAAGCCGGCGCCGACGATGAGCACCTGCTTCATTCGACGATCTGCTGCCAGGCCCATTCGACGATCGGCTGCACTCGCGGCGAGACCAGCCGGTTGGCGCCCTCGTAGTCGACCCAGCGGAATTCGTTGTGCTCGGCGCGACCGAGCGCCTCGATCACGGTCAGCGTGACCGCCGTCGTCTCGGTGCGCGCGATGTAATAACGCGCGACTTTGCCGCGACTGTACGGGCCGGTCTCGGTATACACCTCGCCCCAGCCGAATTGCAGGTCGGAGATCAGCGTCTCCTCGCGGACCTCGCGGATCGCCGCCGCCAGCGGCTCCTCGCCGGCTTCGACCATGCCCTTGGGAAAATCCCAGTGATTGAAGGCGCGTAACAACAGGAACCGCCAGCCCGGCGGCGTCGAGCGAACCACGACTACGCCGGCTGACAGTCTCGTAGAGCGGGGCGACATGCCCCGAATTATGTCGGTCGGGCTTTAGCCCGACAACCCGACCAACCTACGCCGCCTCCTGGTACTCGAGTACCCCGGCGACGGCGTGAATCACCGATGCAATGCGCACTGCGCTCTGGATTGCCTCGCGGCCGATGCCACCTTCGCGCAGCTTGCGCTCATGTGCGGTCACGCACATGCCGCAGCCGTTCACGGCCGAAACCGCGAGCGACAGCAGCTCGAAGTCGAGCTTGTCGATGCCGGGATTGCCGATCACGTTCATCCGCAACCGCGCCGGCATGGTCTGGTACTCGGCGTCCTCGACCAGGTGCAGGAAGCGGTAGTAGATGTTGTTCATGCCCATGATGGCCGCCGCAGCCCGCGCCGCCTGTGCGTGCGCGGCATCGAGCTGCGGCTGAGCCCAGTTCTCGATCGCTCGGACCAGTTGCGGATTGCGCGCGGCAATCGCCGTCGCCAGCGCGAGCGTGGCGATCTGCCGCTCGCTCAGGCCCGGCGCGCCCTGCGGGGTCAGCACGCTGCCGAGGTTCAGCCTCAGGTCGCGCGCGTAGTCGGGAAGCTGGTCACGAATGCTGTCGAGAGTCATGCAATGCTCCTCAGGCCGCCTTCAGGGTGTCTTCGCCCTTCTGCCAGTTGCACGGGCAGAGCTCGTCCGTCTGCAGCGCATCGAGCACGCGCAGGACTTCCTCGGGGCTGCGGCCGACGTTCAGGTCGGTCACGTACGCGAAGCGGATCACGCCCTGCGGATCGACGATGAACGTCGCGCGCTGCGCCACGCCCGCCTCGGGATCCAGCACGCCGAGCTCGGTCGCAAGCTCCCGCTTGATGTCCGAGAGCATCGGGAACGGCAGGTTGCGCAGCTCATCCTTGTCCTTGCGCCATGCCAGGTGCACGAACTCGGAATCGGTGCTGACGCCGTAAATCACCGCGTCACGGTCGGCGAACTCGCGGTTGAGCTTGCCGAAAGCCGCGATTTCCGTCGGACACACGAACGTGAAATCCTTCGGCCAGAAGAACACGATTTTCCATTTGCCGGGATTCGACGCCTGGTCGAAGGGCTGGAAAGCGTGCGCCAGCTCGTTCGACACGACGCCGGTCAGGGAAAAGTGGGGAAATTTCTGTCCAACGCTCAACATCATCATCTCTCCGGGGTAAAGGCTTTCTGTGGTTGCGACGCCTAGGATGCGGACGCACCCTCCATTTTTCCAATCCATTGATCTAAACTGATCCATAGAGACTGGCTATCGGATGCCGCCATGAACCTGCGTGACCTGCGCTACTTCGTCGCTCTCGCCGACACGCGTCACTTCGGCAAGGCCGCGGAGCGCTCGTTCGTCAGCCAGCCGACGCTGTCGGCGCAGATCAAGAAGCTCGAGACCTATCTGGGGGTGCAACTGATCGAACGCCAGCCCCGGAAAGTCACGTTGACCGAGACGGGCGCGAAAATCCTGCCGGTGGCGCGCCGCATCCTGCAGGACAGCGATGAAATCGTTTCGATGGCGCGCAACGAGCACGATCCGCTGTCGGGAAAACTCAAGCTCGCGCTGATTCCTACGATCGGACCGTATTTGCTGCCGCTCGTGGCGCGCAAGCTGCGCAAACAACTGCCGCGACTGAAGCTGATGCTGTACGAGCACCAGACGCAGCCGCTGCTCGAAAAACTGCGCGCGGGCGACATCGATCTCGGGATCCTCGCGCTGCCGGTGCCGCTCGACGGGCTGGAAGCGCGGCCGCTCTACGACGAAAGCTTCACGCTCGCCGTGCCGACCAACAGCCCGCTCGCGAAGCGCGCCAATGTGAAAGTCGACGATCTCAACGGCGAGACGCTGCTGCTGCTCGAAGACGGCCATTGTCTGCGCGATCAGGCGCTCGACGTCTGCAGCCGCATCGACGTCAAGGAGAGCGAAGACTATCGCGCCACCAGCCTGGAAACGCTGCGGCAGATGGTCGCCGCCGGGCTCGGCATCACGCTGCTGCCGGAGCTCGCGACGCGCGGACCGTTCGGCTCCGGCCACGGTTTGACGGTCAAGCAATTCGCGCGGCCGGTGCCCTCGCGCAGCGTCGGCGCCGTCTGGCGCAAGAGCACCGCGCGCACAGCAGCTATCACGGCCGTGTGCGACGCGATCCACGCGTCGATGAGCTCCTGAGCACGCGATGCCCGAGACGCCTCCTCCCAGCCTTGGCGACCTGCACGACGATCAGATCGTCGCGCTGCTGCGCTCCGGCGCCCACGCCGCATTGTTGATGGCGTACTTCGGCGAGCAGGAGTACCGCGAGTTGTCGCAGCTCGCGAAGCTCGCAGCCACGCGGCGCAATCCGCGCGGCCGCCGCGTCTTCGTGTTGCCGGGAATCATGGGCTCGCGTCTCGGTCTGGTCGCACGCCGCACGTATTCCCTGCTGTGGCTGCATCCGACAGCGCTCGCAAACGGCGAGCTCGCGCAACTTGCTCTGCCCGGTCCGCGCGCATTGCGCGCAGTCGGGGTGATGTTGCCGGGCTATCTGAAACTGCGCCTGCGCCTGGAGATCGCGGGCTTCCGGCCGCTGTTCTGTCCCTTCGACTGGCGGCAGGACATCGAGCGACTCGCGCGCACGTTCGCGCAGACCATCGAGCGCAGCGGCGAGCGCAAGGCGCTCGTCGTTGGCCACAGCATGGGAGGTCTGGTCGCGCGCGCGGCGCTGGCGCACGACAAGAAGCGGCGCATCGCCCGGCTCATTCAGCTCGGTGCGCCGAATGACGGTTCGTTCGCGCCGCTGCAGGCATTGCGGGCCGTGTACCCGACGGTACGCAAGATCGCCGCGCTCGATCGCAATCACACGGCGGAGCAACTCGCGCGCCTGGTCTATCACACGCTGCCGGGCATCTATCAGATGTTGCCTGCAGGCGGCGAGCTCGATCTGTTCGACGCGAAGCAATGGCCCGGCGACGAGCTGTCGCCCGACGTGAAGTTGCTCGCGCGTGCACGCAAGGTTCGCGCGCGCTTGCCCGCAGCAGATCAGCGTTGCAGTGTGATCATCGGCGCCGGACAAGAGACAATCGTTTCGGTCGCGCTGCGCGGAGGCGCGTTCGAATACGAATACCGCGCCGAGGGCGATGGCACGGTGCCGCTCGAACGTGCGCGCTGGGCTGGCGCGGCGACATGGTTCGTGAACGAGAATCACGGCGCGCTGACGCAGAACGACGTCGTGCTCGGCGCAGTCGCCGACATATTGAAGAGCGGCGACACGCGCCGCCTGCGCACGACAGCGCCGCGTCCCGCCGATGTAGCTCCACGCAGGGTGACCGACGACGCGCTGCGCGCCGCGGCACTTCACAAGGTGCAGTGGGAAAAGCTCTCGCTGGAGAGCCGGCGCCGCATTCTCGAGCCTGTCCTCACCCCGGAATTCCTCGCGCCACCGGCCTGATGCCAGAAGACCGGCGGGGTTACGTCAAACGACCCCGCGCCAGCTGCCGGGAAAACCCCTCAAGCACCGCTCAGCCGGGACGATAGAGCGGGTGTGGACACGCATTCACACCCGCGCGGGCTCTTTGGATTCGTTGCATTTGCAGCGATCGTCCTCTGCGCTTGCGGCGGTGGCGGCGGGGACAGCGCCGCACAGACTCCGACCGCGAGCGCGCCGCCGCGGCCGGTCGAGCAATCGGACCTGCAGATCGCGCAGAGCGTTTACGGCAGCGGATCGCGCACGCCCGCGGGCTTTTATTCCGATCCGCAGCCGAGCGGCTACGGCTACGTCTCGACGCTGCACCTGAAGAACGCCAACGTCGACGCGACCGTCGCGGCACCCGAGCCGCTGTACGAGCTGTGCACCGACGACTGGAACCAGGCGCTGGCGTGGTCCGAGGTCAGTGCGCAGCACGATCCGCAATACTCGGACCTGGTCGAGACCAACGACGATCCGCGCTACTTCGAATTCGGCCGCGTGCGCCAGGGCGACCCGACGTTCTACGTGCGCGCGCGCGTTTTCAAATGCACGTACCTGGACCGCTCCGACGCGAACCTGCGCGACACTGCGGGTCCGGCCGGCCTGCTGAATCTCCGCCCGCTGACGGCCGGCGAGCTGCGCGACCTGACCGAGTATCTGTGGCAGTTCACGCAATACAACAACGCGGGCAACGCGGTGTTGAAGAGCAGCGGATCATCGTCCGGGACCGGGCTGACGCACACGCTTCATATCGGCAGTGTCGCGCGCGGCGCGCTGTCCAGCAGCTGCGATCGCGTCGATGTGATCGTCTGGCGACACACGCTGAACACGACGAGCGGAGCGATGGAGCTGGAAGTGCAGACGCTGTGGAGCTTCGGGGCGCACGAAGCGGCCGGCGTCGTCTCGCTCTGCTCCGGGTAATCGCTACCGGGCGAAGCCAGAGCCCGTGATCATGTCCCGGAACGTGTCCTGATCCGCCTTCATGCGGAATTTCACGAACGGTCCCTGCGCGGTGTAGCGGCTCGCCTCGAAGTCGTCGTCGCGGAAGCCTGCGAAGTTGTAGCCGATCGACACCCACACGTTGCGCGCCACGGTCACGCCGAGATCGACGCCGACCGACTGATCGCTCACGCCCGATTCGAGCGAGCTCAGCATCGTGCCGTGCAGGCCGACATCGAAGTGCATCGTGAGCTCGCGCCGCACGTCCACACCGTAGAGCGTCGAAAGCCCGCTGTAGCGCTCACCATCGAAAGTACTGCGGACGTAGCGGCTGCCGAACTGCAGGCCGAGCTGCGTGCGCGTGTCGAGCTGCCAGTTGGCGTTGAGGTTGTTGATCGCGCGCGCCGACTCGATGTCGCTCGAGGCGTCGCTGTGCGCATCGTGCTTCAGATCCAGGCGATCGAGAATGATCCACGCGCTCGTCGCCGGCCGATAGCTCCAGCCGAGCTGCACTTCGCCCGCGGTGGCATCCGCGCCGGTCGCGAACGTCGAGTCGAACCAGTTCGCGGTCATCGAGAACGCATGACCCGCGACCGGCTCGCGATAGAACCCGCCCGACACGATACGCCGGTCTTCGGCGTCGGAGTGGCGGTTTTCCACGCGTGAAGTGAACGTCCACAGCTCGGTGCGATACAGCGCGCCGACGAACGTCGCGAGGAAGTCGCCGTCGAGCGTGCCCGACGCGAGCGGCACGTTCGGGTTGAACGGCTCGACGGTCGGGGCGCCCGCCGGGGCCTTGCCGGGATCGAAAACTGTCTTGCTCTGATCGACGCCGAAGTCCAGCATCCACTGCTCGTTCAACTGCCAGCCCTGCGTCAAACCGGTGTTCGCGAACAAGCGCGGACCGTATTCCGTCGCGCGCTGATTGATGCTCGTCTGCAACTGCGCGCGCTGCCACGGCGTCGTACGCACACCCAGGCGCGTGGTGTCGGCATCGAACAGGTCGCCGTTCGCGTGCTCCCATTCACCGAAGAACGTCGTGCTCGGCCGCCAATGGTAATCGACGCCGACCACCGAGCGTTCCGGGAAGTCGACGCTGGAGTTCTTGCCGCCGAGCGCGAAGTCCTGCGAGGCGCGCAGCGTGATCAGGTCCTTGAACAGATCGAGACTGCCGTTGACGAAGGCCTGCTCCGATTCGGTATCGCCGTTCGGCAGCCCCGTATCCGCGACGTGACGCGCGCCGGCGCCGATCGAGTAGTCGTCCGCATCGCGGCGCAATTGCGCGCTGACGAACTCGCGTTGCGCGCCGCTCTCGAGCACTTCCTGTCGATAGGTTTCGCCTTCCATCGTGAAGCGCTCGTTGATGCGATAGCGACCGTCCACGCCGACCTTGCGCGTGCCTGCCTCGCTGCCCGCCTGCTGGCCGACGCCGAAGCCGGCTTCCTGCTCGCGCACGTACGCGCGTGTGTCGAGCCGCTCGCTGACGTGCGTCACTTCGGTGAGATAGGCGTCCGCGCTCGAGGTCTTGAGCGGATCGTCCGATTCACTGCGCGCCACTTCGGCGCGCAGCTCGGTCGCAGCGCCGAGCTGCCAGCGCAGATCCGTACCGGCGATCTGCGTGTCACCGGCTGTCGCGCCTTCCTGGATGTAGCTCGCGCCGATCTCGATGCTGTCGTTCGCGAGCTTGACCGACGCGCGGCCGCCGGTCGTCATCTGCGCTTCTCCGCCGTTGAGCACTTCGTACTCGGCGATGATGTAAACCGGGTTGAAGTTTGCGTCGCGGCTCGGCACGGGCTGCTTGAAGAACAGCGTACCGTTCAGATAGTCGATGCTGTAATCGACGAACGGCGATAGCGGCCGCGACTCGACCACGACTTCGCTGCGGAAACGATCGCGCACTTCCAGCCGGATCTTGTCGCTGTTGAGGATGATCGGACGGCGCGACAGCCGATACAGGCCCGAGGTGCCGTCGCCCTGCAGCTCGTCCTTCACATAGCCCTGCTCCGACTCGGCGGCGAACGCGCTGTAGCCGAAGCGCTCGCCCGCGTAGTCGGACTTGAGGCCGGTGAACGTACGGCTATAGCGCGTGAGCTCGGTCAGCGTCAGGCCGGTCTCGAAGTCGCCGAACAACGCCGCGAACTGGCGGCGCTCGATCTTCACGAACAGCTTGCGCGAGGTCGCCGCTTCGAAGCGCTGCTCGGTCGCATCGCCGTAGAGCGTGTAGAAGCGATCCGGCTCGACCGTGCCGAGCAGCTTGTCCTTCTCGACTTCGTGATCGCGCGCGGAGTCGTAGGCCGCGGTCACGAGGTATTCGCCCTTGATCGCGCCCTTGGCGAAGAACGCGACGCGGCCGTCGGTCGTGTACCCTTCCTGCAGGCCCGCATCCGCCGCCGACTGCATGTTGTCGCTGATCGTACGGTACGCAGCGCTGTTCTCGGTCAGACCGACCAGGATCCAGTCGCGCGCCTGCGGCTCGAGCCACACGCGGATTTCCTGCTGACGCCGCTCGCTGAAGCGCAACCGCAGGATCGCGGTGCCGGCCTGCGTGGTCGGCGCGAGCTCGAGGCGCGCCAGGCCGTCGGCATCGACGCTGAACGTCGGCTCGCGCGTGCCGACCGCAACCAGCTTGTTGTCGTTCTGGGATTCGATCTCCCACCACGAGCGATACGGCGCCTGCACGCGGAACGAGCCCTGCGTGCCCGGGCGCGCGGGCTTGCCCGAAGAATCGATCATGCGCACCGCGATCTTCGGATGCGTGCGGCCATCCGCGACGAGCGTCGAGGCTTCGCGCACGATCTCGGCGCGCACCGCGCCGCCCGAGTAGTGAACCGTGCGCGTCATGCGCTGCAGCTCGTTGCCTTCGCTGTCGCGAACGATTGCGACCAGCTCATTCGTGCCGTCACGCAAGTCGACACCACGCCAGCGGCTCACGCTCACGGTCTTCGCTTCGTTGCTCTCGACGCCATCGAAGTTCAGCGGGCTGACGACCGCGCCGTTGGTCTGCAACTCGACCGTCTGTGTCGGCGAGTGCTGGACGACGATGCGGATACTCGGAATCGAAGGATTGTCGTCCTCGGCCGGGAGCAGCCACGCGGTGCCCGGCTGCAAAGTTGCGACGTCGACGTCGCGCTTCAGCGGCGCGCGCGGAGTGGACTTCACCACCGGCGCGGTCGCAGGTGTCGTCGAACCCAGCGTGCCGGTCGTTTCGACCTGCGCCTCGGCGGCAGCGGTCCTCATGCTCAGGCTGCCCGCGGCAAGGATGCGCAGCCCTTCGACGGCAATGTCGACGCGACGATTGAGCGCGAGGCTCGCCGGATCGTGACCCGTCGCGAGCGGCTCGTCGGAGCCGTGACCCTCGATGGTCACACGCGACGGATCGATCTTCAGACGCTCGACGAGATACTTCGCCACCACTTCGGCGCGAGCGCGCGACAGAGCGTAGTTGTCGGCGTAAGTGGCGCGACTGCGAGCTGCGATCAGCAGCTGATCGGAATGGCCCACTGCGGTGAGACGCAGATGACTGACGCCGTTCCAGTCCGCCGCAATCTTGTCGAGCTGTTTGCGGTCGGTAGCCTGGATCGCCACGTCGAGCACATCGAAGCGCGGCGTGAAGCGATACGACGCGCTCTCGAACAGCATCTCGCCGCGCAGGATGACGTTCTCGACGGGCGCAGTGCGCTGCGCCGGAGCGGACTGCGTGTCGAACATCGTCACGGCCTTGACGGAGATCGCGCCGCTCGCGCCCGCGGTCGACTGTGTGCGCAGCGTCAGCTTTGCTTCGCGATCGACATTCATGTCGCCGAGCGCGAACGTGAGCACGTTGCTGCTGATCGCGGGATCGGCGACGGGCTGACCGTCGAGCTGCGCGCTGCCCGCCTGATACTCGAGCCCGTCCGGCAGCATCATCATGACGCGGGCCGCGCGGATCGGCACCTGGGCGACATTCACCTTCGCGGTGTGCGCCAGCTGGCTTGGACCGGCAATCGCTGTTTCGAGCTGCAGCGCGACGCGGCCCTTCGGCACGAGACGCCGCGCGAGCACGAAGTCACTGCGCCACAAGGCGCCGCCGCGAACATCGACGAACTGCGAGTACGCGCGGCCGGCGTTGCGCACGCTGTCGCAGCCCGCGAGCTGATGGGTATCGGGAACGGTGACGGTGTCCATCTGCACGACGTGCGAGCCCGGCGCGACGTCCTCGAAGTGGTACTTGCCTTCGTCGTCGGTGACCGAGTAGCGGCCGTCTTCCAGGTATATGCGCACGCCGGCAACGCCTTGCAACTGCTGAGTAGGGCGGGCGCAGTCGCCTTCGACGACGCGACCCATGACGATGGCGCGATCCCGGAACAGCTCTTCGCGCAACTGGATCGTCGCCTGCGCCGAGTTCGAGGCGAGTCCGTCCGGACCAAGCGCGCGCGCCGCATTCACGAGCTGCTTGCCGCGCGCCCCGGCGGTGATCTCCACGACGTACCGGATTTCGAGCCGTTGGCCAGGGCCGAGCGCGGCGGTCGTGAAAGTCAGCGTGCGGCCGTCGCCCGAAATTTCCGGATCCGGCGCAACGGCAGCGCCGATCCGCGTGGAGCCCGGGCGATAGCGCGCGCCGAGCGGCAGCTGGTCGATTGTCCGCACGCTCGCGACCGCGGCGTTCGTTGCGGTGTTTTCGACCGTCAGCTGGTACTGCACGAAGTCGCCAATCGCGGCGACGGTCGTCGTGGTCGTCTTCTGCACGAACAGCTGAGTAGCGGCCGCGTCGAGCGGCACATCGATCGCAACCGCGGGCGGCGTATCCGCCGCGAACGCCGCGCCGAACGAGCCGGCGCTCAGGCGATACGGACCGCCCGGCGTCTGCCCGAGCTCCGCGAGGCTGAGCGCCGACGGGAATGCGTGTCCGGCCGGCGGATCGATCGCGAGCCGATAGCTGCCCGGCGCGACCAGCGGAAAGCGGAACACGCCCGCGGGCAACGTGTAGGTCGTGCCGCCCGCGTCGGTGACGGGCGAGCCGGTCAGCATTTCGGACGGGTAAGTGCTGACGCCGTCGTCGCCGACGACAGCAGCCTGCAGGCCGGTCGTCGCATTGATCAGCCGCACGCGCGCGCCATTGATCGGCGTGCCGGTGCGCGAGTCGAAGACCAGGCCGTAGGGATCGACGAGCGCGCTGGCGCTGCTCGTGTCGTTCGCGTCGGCTGCATCGACGTACACGGAATCGATCTGCGCATTGCGCTCGACTTCGAGCACGCAGTTGCCCGCCGTGACCGCGGCCGCACGGGTCTGGATGTAACCGACGAAGACGCCGGTGTTCGGACCGGTCTCGGAGATCCGCAGCGTCTCCGCATCTCCGCCCGGCGAGCGCAGCCGCACGTCGATGCGATCGACCGCGGCCGGATCGAAGTTCTGGTCGGCGTCTGCCACGCGCACGAAGACCGCTTCGCCGCCGTGCAGCGTCGCCGTCGACGCCAGCGGAATCGGCTGCGAAGGATCGAGTACGGTGCCATCGGCCGTGACCGGCGGCGGCAATGTAACCATGCCGGTGGATCCGGTGCACTGCGTGGGACCGGCCATGCTCGGAGTGCCGCCGCTGCTGGCAGCGGCGCGCAGAATCGCGAGCGCCGACGTCGAGGGCGGCGGCGACACGATTGCAGAGACTCGATTGGTGGTGACAGTGGTCGGCGAGCCGCCCGCGCCGACGAAGGAAACAGTCGCTACGTTATCGATCGCCGTACCTGCCGGCGTCACAGTTTGCGCAAGCGCCGGTCGTGACCAAACCGACAAAGTGAGCAGCAGACTGGCGAGCGCGGCCGTCGCCAGGCGCGCAAAACACGCGCCCATAGATACACCGAGGGCGGGACGGTTATTCACCGTCCCGCCCGCGTTGTGTATCACTGATCTGCAGTAACGGACTGAGCATCGATCAGTTGTTGATCGTTACCCGGAACGTGACCGTCGCCGCACCGCCGCTGGCCGCGACAGCGCCCGCACTGACCGCAATTCGCGCCGGAGGACCGGCGATGAAATTGGAGTCAGGCAGCGCACCCGCGTTCAGCGTGATGCTGCCCGGAACGAACGTGGTGTTCGCCGGGATGTTGTCGTTCACGGTCACCGCGCTCGCGGCGGTCGTCGTGCTGTTGTTGGTCACGACGATCGTGTACTGGATCACCGCGCCGGGGATCGCCTTGCGGTCCGCGCCCGTGCCGTTGAACGGATCGCTGATCACGGCCGCGGTCTTGGTGACCGTCAGCGCCGCGGAGCGGATCTCGTACTGGTCGGCCGCCGACTCGGTGGCGTCACGGCCCGCGTCGGCGAACACGATGTCGACCGCCGCCGGATTGTCCGCGCCCACGGTCTGCGTCGCCAGCGTCGCGCCGGCGGTGCCCGGCACGGCCACGCGAGCCTGCAGGCGAACGTTGGCGTACTGGCCGTTGGTCGCAGCGACCGGGATGTCGGCGACCACGAACACGACGACGCTCTCGCCGTCGGCATCGGTGATCAGCGAATCGATGTTCGTCGCGGCGTCGGTGCCGGCGTCGTACGTGCCGTTGCCGTTGCTGTCGACGAAGATGCGCAGGTTGTTGACGTTCTGGTTGTCGGTCTGCGAGAACAGCGTCGCGCCGCTCGCTTCGTTGGTGACCGACAACTGGTAACCCTGGGTCGAGTTACCGGTGTTGCTGACGCGGAACGCCGTGACCACGTCGGTTTGGCCCGGCGTGGTCTGCGTCGCGTTGGTGCTGACCTCGCTCACGGTGAGGTCGATGCGACTGTCGACCACGAACGACGCTGCCGCGCTCGTGATCTGAGTCTGGCTCACGCCGCCCACGCTGTAGTCCACCGTCGCCTGGTTGCTGATCGTCGTGCCCGAAGGCGTGCCGACCGCGTACGCGCTCTGCAGCGCGCCGACCGAGGACAGTGCTATCAGCGCGAGGCCAGCGTGCTTGACGTGCCTTGCGATTCTCATTGCAGATCTCCGTAGTGATACACAGGGGAACTCGAACCGTTACTTGACGATTGCGCGGTAGCGCACGAACGCCGTCGCGCCGGGCGCAAACGCGTTCTTGTATGTCCAGCGGATCGCGCGGTATTCGTCGGCGCGCGCGGCGCGCGACGTGCCGTCGGCGGCGCGGACCGACAGATCCGACGCGCCTTTGAAGTCCTTGCCATCGAGCGAGTAGGCGACGTCCGCGCCGGTGCCTGTCGCCGAGCCGGTGACGTACGTCATCTGCTCCGGCAGGGGGTTGGCGATCACGACGTTGTCGGTCGCGGTCTTGCAGACGTTGGTCGCGGTGATCGTCCAGACGACTTCGTCGCCGGGCAGGACCTTGCCGGCCGGCGCGAGGCGCTTGACCTTCTGGCCCTGCTCGATGACCTCGTGCTCGGTCTCGGCGCTGGTCTTCAGCTCGACGCACGCTTTGTCGGCGGCGTAAGCGCCTGCGCTCAACGTCAACAACACCGCAGCCACAATTGCCTTCTTCCCGTTCATGTCCCTTCTCCTCTCAAGCTCGTCTCGATGAATCAGTGGATGGTCACGGCAAACTCGATCGTCTGCGGCCCGGAGCCGCCCGTGAGGTTGCCGAGGGTGACCCGCACTTCGGGCGCGGGCGTGGAAACGAATGTGCCGGCGTCGGCATCGGCGCCGTCGGAAAGCGCAGCGCCGTTCAGGCGCAGCGAGCCGGCGACGAAACTGGTGTTCGCGGGCACGAGGTCGCTGAAGACGGCGGCGTTGGCGTTGCCGGCGCCGCTCGCAGTGACGACGACCTGGTAGTTGATGCGTGCGCCGGGCAGCGGACGCGCGCCGCCGAACTGATCGACGATCGTCTGCGACTTCACTGCCGTGAGCTGCACGTCCGCGACCAGATACTCGCCGAAGAGCAGCGCGTCGCCGCCGGTCGTGCCCGCGACTGCATCGACGCCGCCATCGCCCGCGCCGACGAACGCCGTGCCCGGCGCGCCAGTGCCGGTCGCCGCTGCGGCGGTCAACTGACCGCGGCCGCGATTGCCGTTGAGCACAGTGTTCGGAATGTTGTTGACGACGATGAGACGCACGCTGGCGTCCGCAGCCAGCACCGGGTTGTTGACGCCGGGGCTGAAGGCCACGTCGCCGCCGGAGAAGTCGCCGCTGTTGTCAGTGTCGAAGTAGATCGCCGGCGTCGCCAGCGTCGGATCGAAATCGTCGCCGGTCACGCCGGCGCTCAGCGCAGTGAGATTGAAAGTCTCGCTGCCGTTGCCCGTGTTGGTGAGCGTGTATACGAGCTCTTCGGCGGTCGCGCCCGGCGACACGGTGACGGTCGGGGCGGCAAGGGTCAGCACCGCGTCGAGAATCTCCGCGACCCTGACCGACGTGGTGTTCGACGACGTGGTGACGGCCGAGCCGCCAACCGTGTAGCTGACCTGCGCCGTGTTCTGAATGTTCGTGCCGGCAGGCGTGCCGGCCGCATGCGACGCGAGCGGCGCGCCGAGCACTGCGACCAATACAACCGACACCCAACTGACCCTGACCATTTGCACCCTCTCCCGTTACCGAAGGTCATGCGCACACGCGCGCGGAGGGGGCTGTTCGCTGGGCGTTCAGCTGCTCAATCGTTCTTGATGTGACCCCTCCACTCGCTAGTGGGCGTTTCCTTGCGTGGGCCGATCTTTGACAAATCCCAATACGGAATTGAGGGTTCGGTCGCAGTTCGTTGCTGCAGCGCTCAAGTTTCCCGAGGAAGTGCCGACGTGATCGCGCTTTTGACGTTGTTCTGTCAAATGACGGGCGCGCGGCGCGCGCAGCGATGCGACATATGATCGTGAAGATGTGTGCGACGCGCACGGCAGTGCGCGAGAACTGTGCACGGCGGGCATTCGCCAACGCACTTCTCTGTTCTCAATCCCGAATTGCCATAAGCGCGTCAAACTGTGAACGCTTCGAAGTGCCGGTGCTGCAGCGTTAACTAGGCTGCGCAGGATGTTTTTTCCGCGCGCGCAATTCACTCTTCATCGGGCGGCCCTGATCGCGGCCGCGCTGACGTTTGCCGGCCAGGCGGGCGCGGCGACGATCACGGGCACCGTGTTCGAGGATCGCAACTACGGCGGCGGCGCGGGCCGCTCGGTGCTCGCTGCAAGCGGCCAGCCGATCGCGGGTGTGCGCGTCGAGATGTACCGGCAGAGCAACGGCAACTTCATCGACTCGGACACGACCGACGCGAACGGCCAGTACAGCCTCAGCAGCGGCAACAACACCAACGTCGTCATCGTGCGCGTCGTCAACGGCTCGGTACGCTCGGTCCGCACCGGCGGCAGCTCGTGCACGACGTGCGTGCCCGTTCAGACATATCGCACCGATGCGTCGAGCGGCAGCGCGAGCGCGGTCACGAACAAAGTCGGCGGCGAGAGCCCGCAGCTGAGCGACGCGGCGCAGAACACCGGCAACTACAGCAACCTCAACACGGCGTCGCAGGCAGCGCAGTCGATCACGACCGTCGCGCCCGCGAGCAGCGGTGCAACGATCAGCGGCGTCGACTTCGGTTTCAACTTCGACACCATCGTGAACACCCGCGACGCGTCGAGCTGCACCGCGTCCGGCTCCGGCAGCACTTTCTATCCGTGCCAGGGCACCCTGCGGCAGTTCGTCATCAATTCCAATGCGCTGGGCGCCGAAGGCTCGCTGACGCAATCCGGGAGCGGCCAGCTCGACGGCTCGACATCGACGCTGCCTTCCGGCACGGAGTCGAGCATCTTCATGATCCCGAGTACGGCGCTGACGAGCGGCGTCGCGACCATCACGCTCACCGCCGCGCTCACCACGGTGACCGGCGCGAGCACGCGACTCGATGCGACGACGCAGACAGTCAACATCGGTAACACCAACAGCGGCACGCTCGGCACGGGCGGCTCGGTCGGCGTCGACAGCATCTCGCTGCCGCTGTTCCAGCGACCGGAAGTGCAACTGAACTGCGGCGGGACCGTGCTGACGCTGAACGGCAGCGCGCAGACGGTCAGCGGATTCGCGCTGCGCCAGGGCTACATTGCGTTGTCGGGTGTGTCGGGCACCGCGCGCAACAATCTCGTCGGCATGACCGCGGCGGGCTCGAGCGCCGACGATTCGTCCGACGCCTACGGCATCGCGTTCTCGGCTACCGGCGTGACGGTCCGCAACAACTTCGTGACTGTCAACAACTCGGCGATCCGCAGCGACGGCGCCAGCACCGGCTCGATCGTCACGCTCAACGAAGTCGCGCGCCCGAGCTCCGGCCACACGAATACGTTCGACGGCATCCTGCTCATCAACGGCGCGAGCAGCGTGCAGGTCGTCGCCAACCTGGTGCGCGACCAGCGCGGCGGCGGCATCGAGCTCGGCTTCGGCGCGGCGAGCGACAGCTATGCCAACGTGCAGGTGACGAACAACACAGTGCAGAACAACGGCTTCGATTCGGGCTCGACGCCTTCGACCGAGCGGCTCGGCATGGTCGGCTACAACTACACCGGCAGCAACGTCGTCTTCTCGCGCAACCGCGTGCAGAACAACGGCGGGCCGGGCATCGTGCTGCTCGGCGTGAGCGGCACGATCGTGAGCCAGAACAGCTTCAGCTCGAACGGCGGTGCCACGGCGGTCAGCGGCCTGGCGATCGACCTGGATCCGGTCACGCGCGATCCGAACGCGCTCGGCATTCCGAACGGCGTGACGCTCAACGACGCGAACGACGCGGACACCGGCCCGAACGGCCTGCTGAACTATCCGGTCATCACCTCGGCGATCATCGCCAACGGCGAGCTGTCGGTCACCGGCTTCGCGCGGCCCGGCAGTGCGATCGAGCTGTACGCCGCGCAGTCTCCGGCGGATCCGAGCGGCTTCGGCGAGGGCCTCACTTATCTGACGACGCTCACCGAGGGCGGCGGCAGCGATCTGAATGCGACGACCGGCACTTACGGCCCGGCGGCAATCAACGGGCTCTTGCAGGGCACCGACACGACGAACCGCTTTGCATTCCGGATGTCGATCCCGGCGGGCGTCAGCATCGGCTCGGTGCTGACCAGTACGGCAACGCTCAGCGGACAGACCTCCGAATTCGGCGGCAACGTCGCAGTCACGTCGGGCCCGACCCTGACGCACCTCAAGTCGGTCTCCGTGCTGAGCGACCCGCTCAACAACACTTCCAACCCGAAGAGCATCCCCGGCGCGCTGGAGGTCTACACCCTGCGCATCACGAACCAGGGCAGCGGCAGCGTCGACAACAACACCGTCGCGATCGTGGACGCGGTTCCCGCCAACACCGCGCTCTACGTCCAGGATCTCGGCGTCTCCGGTTCCGGACCGCTCGCGTTCACCAACGGCTCGCCGTCGAGCGCGCTGACATACACGTTCTCGGGACTCGCCAACGGCGGCGACGACCTGGAGTTCTCGAACAACGGTGGGACGAGCTGGGCCTACACGCCGGTCGCTAACGCCAACGGCTGCGATCCCGCCGTCACACATATAAGAGTGAAGCCGAAAGGGACGATGGCGGCGGCGAGCGGCGCGGGAAATCCGTACTTCGAGGTCAGGTTCCGCGTACGAGTGAACTAGCCCCGGTCGGCGGTTGGGTATAGGCTTGCCGTTCTTTCAGCATTGCGCCATGAGCCAAGGCGTGGGACTGAGTCACGGTGGAACCGACCGATACCGGCAATCCGGATTATTTTCATCGCGTAGTCGACTGCCAGTGGGCCTGCCCGGCCCATACCGATGTTCCCGAATACATTCGGCTCATCGCGCAGGGTGAATTCACGGAGGCCTACCTGGTCAACCGTGAGTCCAACGTTTTTCCCGGCATTCTTGGCCGCGTCTGCGACCGTCCGTGCGAGCCGGCCTGCCGGCGCGGCCGCGTCGAAGCCGAGCCGGTCGCGATCTGCCGCCTGAAGCGCATCGCCGCCGATCACCGCGACGACGTCACCGACCGCCTGCCGCGCGCGCCGAAGCAGAAGAACGGCAAGCGTGTCGTGTGCATCGGCGCCGGCCCGGCCTCGCTGACGGTCGCGAACGACCTGATGCCGCTCGGCTATGAAGTCACGATCTTCGAGAAATGGGGCACGCCCGGCGGCCTCATGCGCACCAACATTCCGGCCTTTCGCCTGCCCGAGCGCGTGCTCGCCGAGGAGATCGGCTACATCGTCGACATGGGGGTGGACCTGCGCCTGTCCTCGCCGGTGACGAGCATGCGGCGCTTGCTCGAGACCGGCGAATACGACGCAGTCTTCGTCGGCAGCGGCGCGCCGAAAGGTAAGGATCTCGACTTGCCCGGTCGCCGTGCCTCCGCCGCCGTCGAGCAGCACATCCACATCGGCATCGACTGGCTCGAATCGGTGGCGTTCGATCACATCAAGGCCATCGGCCGCAAGGTGCTGATCATCGGCGTCGGCAACACCGCGATGGATTGCTGCCGCACCTCGCTGCGCCTGGGCGCGAACGACGTGAAGGTCATGGCGCGCAAGCCGCGCGGCTTCTTCAAGGCTTCCGAGTGGGAGCTGGAGGACGCCGAGGAAGAGAACGTCGAAATCGTCATCAACCATTCGCCGAAGAGCTTCGTCATCGAAGGCGGCCGCCTCACCGGCATGCTGTTCGACAAGATGGAGTACGACCTCGACGCCAAGGGCCGGATCACCGCCGAGCGCGTCGTGGGCGAGCAGCTGTTCCCGTGCGACGACGTGATCCTGGCGATCGGCCAGGAGAACGCCTTCCCGTGGATCGAGAACGACCTCGGCATCGAGTTCGACAAGTGGCACGTGCCGAAGGTCGACAAGGTCACCTACCAGTCGACGCGGCCGGAAGTCTTCTTCGGCGGCGATTCGGCGTTCGGCCCGAAGAACATCATCTGGGCGGTCGAGCACGGCCACCAGGCCGCCATCTCGGTCCATCGCTTTTGTCAGGGCCAGAGCGTGAGCGAGCGCTTGCCGCCCACGATGAAGCTGTCCAGCCGCAAGATGGGCCTGCACGAGTGGTCGTACAAGAACGACTACAACCCGGTCGAGCGCCGGCTGATGCCGCACGTCGACCTGAAGGAACGCTTCAAGAAGGTGAACATCGAGGTGGAGCTGGGCTTCACCGCCGAGCAGGCAGTCGCCGAAGTGCAGCGCTGCCTGAACTGCGACGTGCAGACGGTGTTCACTGCGAAAGACTGCATCGAGTGCGATGCCTGCATCGACATCTGCCCGGTCGATTGCCTGACGATCACGGCCAACGGCTCCGAAGAAGAGCTGCGCCCGCGGTTGAAAGCGCCCGCGCGCAACGTCACCCAGCCGCTGTACATTTCCGCCCCGCTGAAACAGACCGCCCGCGTCATGGTCAAAGACGAGGATGTCTGCGTGCACTGCGGCCTGTGCGCCGAGCGCTGCCCCACGGCAGCGTGGGACATGCAGAAGTCCAAGATCCGGATCCCCTACGCGAGTGACGAGACCCCTCCATGCTCCACGCAGCAGACGCGCAAGACCGCCTGAACGACTTCGTCATCAAGCTCGCGAATGTAAACGGCACCGGTTCCGCCAGCGCGAACTCGCTGCTGATGAAGTCCATCTTCCGGATGGGCATTCCGGTGATGGGCAAGAACTACTTCCCGTCCAACATTCAGGGCCTGCCGACGTGGTACGAGATCCGCGTGACGCGCGACGGCTATGTCGCGCGCTCCGGCCGCGTCGACGTCATGGTGGCGATGAACGCCGA
>DATEKT010000151.1:0-15601 GCA_035277305.1 Steroidobacteraceae bacterium
ATCAACGCATCATGGCGTTCCTGGACCGATACCTCATGAACCACTGACGTCGCCGTGCTCGCGCGCCCAGCGCGCGACCGCGGCGTGCGTGCCGAACCAGGCGCCGCCTTTCGCCTTCGCGTGCTCGATCAACCGCTCGAGGATCCAGATTCGCGAGCGATAGCCGATGACGAACGGGTGCATGACGAGCTGGAACAGTCCGCCTTCCTCCCACGCGGCATCGAGCTCGCGGCGAAAGATTTCGAAGACACTGTCGGGCGGCGTCCACGGACGCGTCGCCGGCTCGCGGTTGAACATCAGGTAGACGGCGTCGTCGCGCAGCCATTCCACCGGCACTTCGACCACGCCGGTCGCAGCGCCGTCCAGCAGCAACTCGTAGCAGGACTCGTCGGCCATCAGCGAGCTGTCGTATTCGAGTCCCATCTCGGCGACCAGCGCCACCGTGTGCGGGCTGAGATCCCAGTTCGCGGAGCGAAAGCCGACCGGCGGTGCGCCGCTGGTCATCTCGAGGACGTCGCGGGCCCGCAGGATCAGATCGCGCTCGGTCGGCGCGTCGAGGCGTGAATTGTTCTCGTGAATCCAGCCGTGCAGTCCGACTTCGTGGCCGGCTGCGACGATACGTCGCGTCTCATCGGGATCGATCAAAGCGCAGACCGCCGGCATGAAGAAGGTCGCGGGCACATCGTGCCGGCGCAACACATCGAGAACGCGCGGCGTGCCGACGCGACGGCCGAACTCGCCCCAGGCGAGCCGTCCGATCGCTGTGCCGCCGGCGCCGAGCTCGAACGTTTCGTGATCGCAATCGAACGACAGCGCGACGGCGCAACGCGCACCGTTGGGCCAGCGGGCAGGGCGGAGCGCACGACCGGCGCGCACGCGTCCGACGAGGCGCCGCCACTCCTTCTCTTCCAGCGTCCAGGGTTCAGCGATGCGCATGTCGCTTGCGGCGAAACGCGCGCCAGGTCATCGCCCAGTTGTCGGGCTCATCGAGCGATTTCGGTCCGAGCTTGTGAATCGTCTGGTTGTGCGGCGCCGACTTGACGAGCTCCGGATCGCTGTACGCTTCTTCGCAAACCTTCGCGAGCACGGCGATCCAGTAGTCGACGTCTTCCTTCGACCACATCTCGCCGGCTTCCGGCGTGAAAGGTTGCGGCACGATCCACGGCTCGTGAGCCATCCAGAATGCGTCGACGCCGTAGTCGACCATGCGGTTCTGAACGTCGGCGACACTCACGCCGGTTTCCTCGAACAGCTGGCCGAGGCTGTAGCGAGTCATCTCGATGCGCCAGCCTTCGACCTTCGGGTGCGAGCGCGTCACGCCACGGATCTTGAGCAGCTCGCGCTCCATGTAGTTGTTCACCAGCACGGAGATGTCCGACGCCTCCGCAATGCCTGCCGCGCCCATCGCGCGCGTCCATGCATAAGCTTTGATGACCTGCTGCACGTTGCCCCAGTACTCGCGTACGCGGCCGATGGACGCCGGTGAGCTGTCGCTGACGTCGTAGCGCTTGCCGTCGAACGTGACCACCGGGCCCGGCAAGAAGGGTACGAGCTCCGCGGTACAACCGTAAGCTCCGACTGCGGGTCCGCCGCCGCCCTTGGCGACGCCGAACGTTTTATGGAGCATGAACATGCACGCATCGAAGCCGAGCTCGCGCGCGCGCAGCTTGCTCATCACGCCGTTGAAGTTGGCGTGATCGTAGAAACACAGCGCACCGGCTTCGTGAACGATCCGCACCCACTCTTTGATCTCGGGGTTGTAGATGCCCATGTCGTCCGGGTTGTTGATCATCAGCGCCGCGGTGCGCGACGACACTGCTGCCTTGAGCGCATCGAGCGTCGGATATCCGCGTTCGCCGAGCGGCAGCGTTACCACGTCGAAACCTGCCGCAGCCGAAGTCGCCGGATTGCAGGGATGCGACTGAATGCTCGTGATGATCTGCGTGCGCTGTTCCAGTTGTCCCTTCGCGGCGTGATATGCACGCGTGATGCAAGCCTGCGTGTACGCCGCATCGGCGCCGCCGGCGGGCTGGAACGTGAACTGATCCATGCCCGAGAGAGCGCGCAGCATGCGATCGAAGTCGTAGATGATCTGCAGCACGCCCTGCAATGTCGCGGACGGCTGATTCGGATGCAGATCGGCGACGAAGGGCCGCGCGGCGAGAGCTTCCGTGAGACGCGGGTTGTACTTCATCGTGCAGGTGCCGAACAGGCTGATGCCCATCATGCCCATCGTCTCCTGCGACAGGTGCAGGTAGTGACGCAGGACGTCGGGCTCGGACATTTCAGGCAGCCCCGGTTGCTTGCCACGGCGCATCGCCGGCGGCACGAGGTCCGCGGCAGCGCCCACTGCCTTCTGCATCGTCTCGTCGGGGAGCGGGAAATGGCAGCCGCGGCGGCCGGCGACGCCCATCTCCATGACGATCGGCTCATCCCAGACGGGTGCGTGATAGCGCCGCAGTTGCGTGTTCTTGCTCATCGCGCAGTGGCCTCTTTGAGCGCCGACGCCAGTCGCTGCAGGTCGTCGAGCGTATGGATCTCGGTTACGCAATACAGCGCGCTCTGACCGAGGTCGGCGAAAGCAGTGCTCAGATCGAGGCCGCCGAAGATGCCGCGCTCGAGCAGCGCCGTATTGATCTGCGCGACAGTCTTGCCCGTGTCGTCGAAATTGACGACGAACTCCTTGAAGAATCCCTTGCCCAGCGGCACGCGCACGCCAGGAATGGCGCCCAGGAGTTTTGCGCAGTAGTGCGAGCGCTGGATGACCGCTTCGCCGAGCTCGCGAAATCCTTCGGGACCGAGCGCGGACATGTACACGGCGCTGGCGATGGCCCATAAGTAGGTGGAATTGCCGGTCCAGTCCTTGCCTTCCTCGCGCGAGCCGTAGGAGCACTGATGCATCAGCGCCATGCCGAAGCCGTATTCGCCGTGAGTGGTTTCGGCGATGCTGATCATCAGCGTCGGATATTCGTGCGCGTAGCGCGGCTCATCGCGCGAGGCAATGAAGCCGCCGAGGCCGCCGCCGCAGTTCATATGAATGCCGAGAGGCTGGATCGAGCCGACCACGATATCCGCGCCGTAGGCGCCCGGCGGTGCGAGGATGCCAAGCGATACCGGATCGACACCGACGATTGCTTCAGCGCCGGCGCGCCGCGCCAGCGAACAAATCTGTGCGGCTTCCGACTCGATCTGCCCGAGGTAGCCGGGATTTTCGAAATACACCGCTGCAACGTCGCTCTGCAGCTTCGCCTGCAGATCCGCGAGATCGAGTTGCCCGGTTCGAGGGTGGCGTGCGACATCGATCATTTCGGTGTGCGAGGACATTTGCGGCGGCTCGCAGTAGTTCGTGATCACCGAGCGACGCTCGGGGTCGAGGTGACCAGGCACGAGCACCTTGCTGCGTCCGGTCAGGCGCGCGGCCATGCGGATCGCGTGGCCCGCGGCGCAACCCCAGCTATAGACGGGCAGTGCGACCAGGTCGAGATCGAGCAACTCGCCGAGCTGGCTGGTGAATTCGAACCATGCCTGGTTGCGTCCGACATCGGACGACGCCGTTCCCCAGACCGGCGTCAGGAATTCCGTGCGCCGCACGATCTCATCGCAGATTGCCGGCACGTAGTGCTGCCAGCAGCCGCCGCCCAGGAAGCTGAGCGCGGATTCGCACGACAGATTCTTCGACAGGATGCCCAGCATGTGCCGGTTGAGCTCCGCTTCCGCGCTCAGCGCCGGTGGCAACGACAATGGCTCGCGCAGCCGATGCTCGGCGGGAATCTGCGCGAACAGTTGCTCGATCGAGGCGATGCCGAGCGCACGCAGCAGATCCTGCTTGATCGCCGGCACGGAGTTGGGCATGAACGGGTGAGAGCGCTGCGCTGCGGGCATTGCGTCGGATCTCCGGTCGACTGGCTGACGCCCGCGGTCCGGGCGGCCGCCGGGCGATGGTATAGTCGCATAAAACTGCCGATATGCGAACATCCGTTCGCTATGTGAGAGACCCGGAAAGCTCGACCCATGGGCCACCGTCTTGGACTCATCGTCAATCCGATCGCCGGCCTGGGCGGCGCAGTCGGACTTGCCGGCACCGATGGCGAGCGTGCCAACGCTGCGCGTGCGCTGGGTGCGAAGAGTCTTGCTGGTGATCGTGCGCTGTTGGCGTTGCGCGCATTGCAAGGCCTCGATGTCGTTGTCGAGACGTGCTCCGGAGCGATGGGTGCGACGGTCGTCGCTCTCAGTGGACTGCGTAGCGAAGTGGTCGTCGACGTTCCTCACGAGTCGACGTCGTCGGCGGACACGCGTCGGGCGGCAGCAATCCTGCGCGATCGACGCGTCGATCTGCTGCTCGCCGTTGGCGGCGACGGGACGGCTCGCGACGTGCTCGAGGCCGTCGGACGTGATGTGCCGGTCCTGGGCATTCCGGCCGGCGTAAAGATGCACTCCGCAATCTTCGCCGCGACTCCGAGAACGGCAGGCGAGGTGGCGCGCGCGTTCCTGACCAGGACCGATCGCGAAGCGCTCCTCCAGGAGGCCGAAGTCATGGATCGGGAAACGCCCGAGGCACGGTCTGCTCCGGCTTCGCCGCGACTCTACGGTTTCCTGCGCGTACCGAAGATTTCCTTCTTCGTGCCGCATGCCAAGGCGGCATCGATTCTCGGCGATGACCGGGCGCTCGAAGGCGCCGTGCAACGCGTCGCCGAGCTGGTGCAGGACGAGCGGATCTCACTGCTCGGACCGGGCATGACGATCGAACGAGTCAAACGATCGGTCGGCTGCAGCGGTTCGCCGCTTGCTGTCGCAGCCGCCAGGAATGGCCATTGTCTCGGGCACGACTTGAACGAAGCGCAGCTTCTCGCGCTCGTCGCGAACGAGCCCGCACGCCTCGTCGTGGGGGTCGTCGGCGGGCAGGGATTTCTGTTCGGCCGCGGCAATCAGCAATTCAGCCCGCGGGTGATTCGCGCCGTCGGTCCGCAGAACATCGTGGTGCTGGCTGCCGCGGAGAAATTGCTGGCGCTCGAGTCGGGTGCGTTGCTGGTGGACACTGGCGATGAAGCGCTTGACGACGCGCTCGCCGGGTTCGTCAGCGTCATCGTCAGCGCCAAACGCACGCTGGTATTTCCGGTGAAGAATGCGGGTCGCGAAATCCGTTCGTCCACGGAGTTGCCGCAGTGAGCGAGACAATCGTCAGCAATCCCGGTTGGCGCGACTACTGGAAGGCCGATCGCCCCGCGTCGTGCATGCCGGAAGACGAGCGCACGGCGCAGGAAATCGCCAGCGTCTGGCAACGATGGTTCGCGGACTGCCCGGGCGGCAGTCGCATCCTCGACATCGCGACCGGAAACGGCATTGTCCTGAATCATGCTGCGCTGGCAGGTCGGGCTTTGAACCGTGCGTTCGCGCTCACCGGTGTCGACCTGGCGGACATCGATCCTTTGCGCTACGTCAGCAGCCTCGAAGACGACATGCGCGCGGCGCGGTTCATAGGCGGCGTCGCGGCTGAGAAACTGCCGTTCGATGCTGCCGACTTCGAAGTTGTCGTTTCGCAATACGGCCTCGAGTATGCGGACTTGCAGCGCGCTTTGTCCGAAGTCGCGCGCGTGCTGGCGCCCGGTGGAATACTCCATTGGTTGGCGCACAGCGACGCGAGCGAAGTGGTGCAGCAGCATCGCGAGCAGGCGGCCGAAGTGGAGTACCTGCTCGCGCCGCGTGGGCCCGTCTACTACATGCATACCTTCGTCGCGCGTCAGCGCCGGCACAAGGACATGCAGTATTCGGTGAAGATGCTCAACGAGAGCTTCGCGCAGGCCTTCGAGTTCTGCAAAGCGCACCCGCCGGCGAAGGTCGTGCACCAGGTGTGCAGCGGGTTCGCCGACATCGCCAACCGCTGGCAAGCGTTCGATCCCGCCGATCTCGCGAAGATGCTGGAGGAAAGCGAGCGCCGGCTCCTCGCGCATGGCGCGCGTATCCAGAGCCTGCTCGGCGCCGTGCTGACGCCGGCACGTCTGGAGATGGTGAAGGGATTGCTGACGCAGCCGCCGTGGCAGAAGCTGGCGATCGATGCCGTACTCGTCGGCCAGGGGCCGGGCGAGATCGGCATGCACATCCGTGCTGACCGCGGCAGCTAGCGCATCGTGTCGATCTGGTCTGACTTGCCCGTCATTTCCCAGCGGATCAGCGAAATCGGGATGACGTCGGCCGCAAGAAAGTCGTCGTGGAATTTCTTCAGGTCGAAATCGTGGCCGAGAGCGGCGGCGCGCTCGGCGAGCAGCGCTTCCAGCTGCACCTTGCCCATGTAGTAGCCGATGCCATAGCCGGGCTGGCGCAGATACAACTCGAGATCGAAGCGCGCGATGGAGTCGTTCGGACCCATCCAGTACGGCGTGCGGCTGGTCAGCGACTTGAGCGCCTCATCATAGGTCCAGAGATTCGCGTGCAGCATCAGCTCCGGCAGCACGCGCGCCGCGCGCTTCGTCTGCAGGATGTAGTTGATCTCGCGGGTCTGCGGCCGGTCATCGAGAAAGCCGGCCTGCTGAATGAATTCCTCGAGATAGAAGGCCCAGCCTTCGGCGCGAGTGCCGCCGATGAAGTACAGCAGGTGCTGGCCGCGGATCGGTCGCGGGTCGCGCTCGATCATCATCTGGTCGAGCTGATGGCCGGGCAGATTGTGGGCGCGCAACGGCCGTGGATCGCGATCCTCGGTCTCGCGGAAGAAGTGCCGCTTGATGGGCTCGGCGAACGGCCCCTTGTTGCTGGGGTCGCGATCGGTCGGCAACACGTACGGACCTTCGCCGACTGGCGGCACCAGCCAGTCCGGCACCGTCATGATCTGTTCGTCGCGCAGGAAGCGCAGCAGATCCGCATCGGCCTCGGCGCGCCGCCGCTCGAACTCCTCCAGCGTCGTCGCCGGCTCGATCATCGGCGCGCCGTGATGACGATGCTCCTCGATCTTCAGGAAGGTCAGCGAGCGCTCGTACTCCCGCTGCGCGATCACGCGCATCTCCTCCCAGGTGTACGGAAACAGCAGCACGTGCTTCAGATACCAGTCGTAGTCCTCGCGGCCGATGCCGGCGTGCGGTGGCAGTTGTGCCTCGGTCGCCTTCAGCCATTGGAGGAACTTGTCGGTGGCATCCCGGGCGCGCGCGGCTTCGCGCTGCAGCTGCGGGTTGCTCTTGGCCAGGTCGCGAGCGAGCTGATCGTAAACGTTGCGTTCGATCTGCTTCTGCACGATGGCCAGCCGCGCAAGATCGCCGCGCGTGTCGGTGAGATTGCCGCGCGCCTGCTCGAGGATCTTCGGCACGGCAGCGAGCTTGACGCGATAAGCAGCCGCGTCTTGCTTCGACAACGGCAGCTTCGGAATCGACATGGCGCCCTGGATCTTCGGGCCGAAGCCGAGATTCGTCGTGCTGTAGAAGGCAGGATCGCGCTGCCACGGCCGCACCACGCGATGCTGGAACTCGAGGCCGCGCATCTCGGCCAGCACGATCATGTAGTCGACGCGCTGGCTCACGGGCCATTGCGAATCGTCGATCGCGGCGAGGCGTTGCATGAACCCCTTGAGATCCTCTGCCTGTTGCGCCATCGCGGCCGCCGTGTAGTCGGGAACTCCGTCGCGGACGTGCGGCGGCGCGAATGCGCGGAACTCCTGAAACAGTTTGACCAGGCCGGCGTAGTCGTTGCCGGCAGGCGAGGGCGCATCGTCCGCTGCGGCCGGCATGCAGATCACCAACAGGACCATCAGGCAAGAAATCAAGCGGTGCATGGGAATCCTGCGCGAGAGTTGACGCGTCAGCTGAGGCGGCGACGCTCCAGAAAGAAGGCGTACGAGGAAGGAAGGATGTCCAGCGGTCGCGGATGACCGAGCTCGCGCGCCGCGTGATAGGGGAAATTGGGGTCTTCGAGCAGCTGCCGGCCGATCGCCACGAGATCGGCGCTGCCGCCGGTGATCGCAGCTTCGGCCTGCTTCCCATCGACGATGAGACCGACCGTCATCGTGGCGACGTGCGCTTCGTTCCGGACCCGGTGCGCGTAGGGCACCAGATAGCCTGGCGACTGCGGGATGAGCGCGCGACCGGACGCGCCGACGATTCCGCCGGTCGAGCAGTCGATGACGTCGACTCCGCACGCCTGCAATTCGCGGGCAAGGGCGATCGTGTCTTCGATGGTGACGCCGCCTTCGATGCCGTCGACGCACGAGGTGCGATAGAACAGCGGCATGTTTTCCGGAATGGCCACTCGCACTGCGCGCGCCACAGCAAGTGGCAGGCGCATGCGATTGGCAAGTGAGCCGCCCCACTGATCGGTGCGCTGGTTCGCAAGCGGCGACAGGAATGAGTTGATGAGATAGCCGTGGGCGCCATGAATCTCCACGAAATCGAAGCCGGCATCGCAAGCACGGCCCGCTGCGGCGGCAAAGGCTGCGATCACCGCGTCGATCTCGCCGTGAGCGAGCGCACGCGGCGTCGGCCATCCTTCCATCATTGCGATGGCACTCGGCCCGACTGTTTCCCACGCGCGCGAAGGATCGGACTTCGCCAGCGGCGCCGCACCTTCGAGCGGCACCGCAGCGCTGGCTTTACGACCGGCATGAGCGAGCTGGATGCCGACCGGGATCTTCTGATCGTGGTACAGCGCGACGATCTCGCGCAGGCCCGCGACGTGGCTGCGCTCGTAGATGCCCAGGCATCCGGGCGTGATGCGGCCGTCGCGGGTCACGGCCGTCGCTTCGACCAGTGCGCCGCCGATGCCGCTGAGAGAGAAGCGGCCGTGATGCGCGAGGTGCCACAGCCGCGCATGACCATCCGTCGCAGCGTACTGGCACATCGGTGTGACGACGAGGCGATTGCGGAACGTCACCGCGCGGACGGTGTAGGGCTCGAAGAGCGCGGGGATCCGCGCCTTCGCGGTTGACTCGTTCACTGCGGCGGCTGGGCCACCATGCGGCGGGCCGCTGCGTCGACATCGGTGATGAGCTTCATGAGCTTGGTGCGGCGGCGAATGCCTTCTTCGCCGAGCTCGGAGAAGCGCGTGATGGGTGGGCGAACGTCGCCGACCGGATAGCCCGCGCCGGCCGCCAGCGCCTTCGAATAGCACTGGTGTCCGTAGCGCGGATGTCCCTCGGCGATCACGTGATCGATCTCGAGCGCCACGCGCTGGATCTGCTTGGCTTCCTCGATGCGGCCCTGCTCGAGAAAATCCCACAGGCGCGAGGTCGCGTACGGCAGATAGTTGCCGAACGGGTTCACGTAGCCGATCGCGCCCAGCAGGAAGCTCTCGACCGGGCGCTCGCCGGCGAAGACGTTCATCAGGCCTTCCGACTCCTCGATCACGTCGAACACGCGGCCGACGTCCATGCTGGCTTCCTTGATGTAGCGGACGTTGTCGAACGCCTTGGTGAGGCGTGCGACCAGGCTCGCCGGCATGTCGATGTTCGAGGTGAACGGATTGTTGTAGAGCATGATCGGGATCGACACCGCCTGCGAGATCGCGCCGTAATAGGCGAACACCTCGTCCTCGGTCGGCGTGTAGTAGTACGGCGGCAGGATCATCAGTCCGTCCGCGCCCAGCTTTTCAGCCTCGCGGCTGTAGCGCACGGCGGTGGGGGTGTACGCGTTCATGGTGCCCACCAGCACCTTCATGCGACCCTTGACGTGCTTGACCGTCGTCTCGACCAGCTCGGTGCGCTCGGCGTCGGTGATCGTCAGGAATTCGCCGGTCGTGCCCAGCATGATGACGCCGGGCACGTCGCACGCGATCTGCCAGTCGAGAAAGCGCTTGAGCGAGGTAGTGCAGATCCGGCTGCCATCATCCGTGAAGGGCGTGACGGCGACGGTGTAGCTCCCATGAAATTTGTTGGCCGACAACTGTCCTCTCCCCTGCGAACTGCCAAGATGGATTCGTGGTCCGGCGCCTTGAGACCGCTCCACCCGGGGAAGCGATTGTGCGCGCTATGCGTCCATAGGTTAGCATAGCGAACACAATTAGTGTCCCGCTTGGCGATCAAAATGGAGGCCTGAATTGACGGATGTGATCGTCGTGGGCGGGGGACTGGCCGGCTGCAGCACTGCCTCGTACCTGGCCGCGGACGGCGTCGATGTGCTGCTGCTCGAGCAGGGCGATCTGAACGCCGGCGCATCGGGCAACAACGCCGGCAGCCTGCATGCCCAGCTGCAGCACGAGCCTTACCTGGAGATGGGCGAGCCGTGGGCACGCTCGTTCATTCCGGCCCTGCGCTTCTTCGCCGCTTCGATTTCACTGTGGCAGCAGGCCGGCACGGTGCTCGGCGCAGATCTCGAGGTTTCGCTCGACGGCGGCCTGCTGGTCGCGGCGGATGATGCCCAGATGCGCATCATCGAAGCGAAGGCCGCGATCGAGCGCGCCGCCGGATTGCCGATGGAGTTGCTCGATGCCGCGGCTTTGCGGCGTGCCGCGCCGTACGTCAGCGAGCGCATGGTCGGCGCCGCGTACTGCCCGGTAGAAGGCAAGGCGAACCCGCTGACTGCCGGACCAGCGTTCGCGGCGGCAGCGGCGGCGCGAGGCGCGCGCATCATGACCGGTCAGCGCGTTGTAGGAATCCGCCGCGATGCCGACGGATTCGAAGTGGCAACCGCTACGCAGACTCATCGCGCCCGCCGCGTAGTCAACGCTGCGGGAATCGAGGCGGGCCGCGTAGCTGCAATGGTGGGCGCATCGATCGACATCCAGGCGTTCCCGATTCAGCTCAGCGTCAGCGAGCCGGCGGCGCCGCTGGTGCGCCACTTGCTTTACTACGTGCGCGATCGGCTCACCATGAAGCAGACGAAGCACGGCAGCATCCTGATCGGCGGCGGCTGGCCGGCGCTCATCGACGAGCGCGGCCGCGCGCAAGTGAGCGCGCAATCGCTGGCGCGCAATCTCGCCGTTGCTCTGGAGCTCGTGCCCAGTATCGCGAACGTAAACATCGTGCGTACCTGGGCGGCGGTAGTGAACGGCACGCGCGATTGGATGCCGCTGCTCGGTGAATTGCCCGGCGTGCCGGGCTACTTCCTCAACTACGTGCCCTGGATGGGCTTCACGGGCGCGCCGGCCGGCGGCCGCATCGTGGCGAGCCTGGTGCAGGACAAACTGCCGCCGCTGGACCTGGATCTCGCGCCGTTTCAGCCGCGCAGTCGTTAGTGCCGCAGGATCTTGCTGACGAACTCGCGCGTGCGGTCCTCCACGGGCGCGCCGAAGATCTGCTGCGGGCTGCCGCACTCCACGATCCTGCCGTCGTCCATCATCGCTACCCGGGTCGACACCTCGCGCACGAACGCCATCTCGTGCGAGACGATGATCATCGTGATGCCTTCGCTGGTGAGCCCGCGGATCGTATCGAGCACTTCGTTGACCCGTTCGGGATCGAGCGCCGAGGTCACCTCGTCGAGCAACAGGATCTCAGGACGAGTGGCGAGGGCGCGCGCAATTGCGACGCGCTGCTGCTGACCGCCGGATAACTTGTCCGGATATGCATCGCTCTTGTGCGCCATGCCCACGCGCTCGAGCCACTGCATCGCTTCGCGCTCGCACTCCGCCGGCGGCCGCTTCTTGATCTTCTGCGGCGTGATCGTGACGTTGCGCAGCACCGTCATGTTCTGAAACAGGTTGTACTGCTGGAACACGATCGACATGCGATCGCGCAGCTGCCGCAGGCTCGCCCGGCTGGAGTAGTCGACCTTGCTGCCGCCCACGAACACTTCGCCCGCCGTCGGCGGCGTGAGCCCGATCAGCGCTCGCAGCAAGGTGCTCTTGCCGGAGCCGGACGGACCGATGAGGCTGACGACCTCGCCCTTGTCGACGGGCAGCGTGACGTCCTTCAGCACCTGGCTGGCGCCGTAGCCGGTCGACAGTCCCAGAATTTCAAGATGATGCAAGGCGCTTCTCCAGATACGCGGCGAGCCGGCTCAGCGGATAGGACAGGATGAAATAGGCGAGCAGGATCGCACCGAATCCGAGCACCGGCGAGAAGCCGCGATTCACCAGCATCTTGCCTGCGAACGTCAATTCCACCACGCCCAGCTGCGAGGCCAGCGATGTGTCCTTGATGAACATCACGATGAACGCGGCCGCCGGCGGCAGGATCACCTTCCACGACTGCGGCAGGATGACCATGAAGAGCGATTGCAGAAAACTGAAGTTGAGCGCGCGCGCCCCTTCGATCTGCTGCGGCGGCACGGACTCGAGGCCGGCGCGAATCACCTCGGAGAGAAAGGCTGTCGAGAGCAGGCACACCGACACGGTAGCGATGCTCAGTAGCGAAGCACCCGGCGACAGCGGCTCGATCACGAACATGACGATGAAGAGAATCACCAGGAACGGAATCCGCCGGAACGTCTCGACATACAGCACGAGCACCGCTCGCAGTGGCAACAGCAGCCGCGTCGTCGACAGGCGGACGACAGCGATGATCAGCCCGAACACCATGCCGACGCCGCAACCGATCAACGTCATCGCCAGCGTACGGCCCATCGCTTGCGCGATGAAGAGCAGATTGCTCCCGGCGAAGAACTGCGGCGCGTCTTGCAGGAGGCGCTCGAACATCAGATGACCTTCGCCTTGACGCGAAACGCCCAGCGGCCGACCAGAGCCAGCGAAGCACTCGCAAGCAGCGTCAGCAGCACGTAGATCACGCCGACCACCGCGAACGTCTCGATGGTGCGCAGGTTGGCAGTGCTGATGTTGATGGCGCGGCCGGTCAGCTCTTCGACGCCGAACAACGCGGCCAGCGAGCTGCCGAGCACCAGCCACACGAAGAAGTTCGACAGCGGCGCGTAGATGGTCCGGGCGATATGCGGCAGCATCACGAAGCGCAGGATCTGCAGACGCGACATGCCCAGCGTGATTGCAGCTTCCATCTCCGAGCGGCGTACGGAGATGACACCCGCGCGAAGGATTTCTGTCAGGTAGGCGCCGGAGTTCAGCGTCAGGCCGATGAGTACGCAGGTCATCGGCTGCAGCAGCACGCCCGCGTCAGGCAGCGCATAGTACAGCAGGAATATCTGCACCAGCGCCGGCGTATTGGTGAAGAAGGTGACGTAGCCGCCGGTGAGGCGCCGCGTGAGCGGCCCGCCGTACACGCGCGCAACCGCGCCGCCGATGCCGATGACGCAGCCGGCCCAGAAGGACACGAAAGCGATCTGCAAGGATACGAGCGCGCCGCCGAGCAGGTACGGCAGCTGAGCGAAGACGTCGCCGAACTGAAATGTGTAGTCCATCGACGTGAGCCGCCGGCGTGCGCGGCGGCTTCAGAAGAACGGGTCGACCGGGACCGGCACGGCCATCGGCGCGCCGTACCACTTCTTCCAGGTGTCGTTGATCATGCCGGAGGAGTGCAGGTCGTACAGCAGCACGTTGAGGAACTGGCGCAGCGCTTCGTTGTTCTTGCTCACGCCGATGCCGCAGTAGGCGACGAAGATCGGATCCTTCAGCACGCGCCATTTCACGTTCGGATAGTTCTTCGTGAAGTTGAGGAAGAAATCGACGTTCTCGACCAGCGCGTCGGCGCGGCCCTGGGCGATCGCGCGGATGGTGTCGGCGTTTCCGTCCACCAGCAGCACCTTCGAATTGGGCAGCTTGCCCTTGAGGATGTCGACGGAGAGATTGCCGCGCATGTTGACGAGCGTGATCTCTTTCTTGTTCAGGTCCTGCCAGGACTTCGCGGGAATCTTGTCGGTGGTGATCACACCCATCGCTTCGCTGTGCAGCGGAACCGTGAACGCCACGAGCTTGGCCCGCTGCGGCGTGCGCGTGAGCGCACCAAGCGCGATGTCGATACGGTTCGAGACGAGGAAAGGCACGCGTTGTGCAGCTTCGGTGGTCACGAATTCGGCCTTGACGCCCAGCGCCTGCGCCACGGCCTTGCCGACGTCCACGTCGAAGCCTTCGAGCGTGTTGGTCTTGCCGTAGGAACTCATCGGCGGGAAGTTCGGATTCACGCCGACGCGGATCGTGCCCGACTTGATGATCTCATCGAGAGTTCGAGCCGGCGCCACGGCCGGCAGAGCCAGCGCGAGCGCCAGGCACAGGCCGAAAAATCTGCGAAACACTGCAACCCCTGGTGACGGCCACTGATGACGGACCGAGTCGACGATGCGGACCTATGGTGCGGTAGGCCGCGCGGGTGGGTCAAGGCAAATGTTCGCATCCCGGCCAACTGTTCTCAGAATATCCACGGCGGCAGGCTCGGCGCCCGCATCCCCGGCCAGCTGCGCAATGGCGACCGGCTTTGCCGGCGCGCGCGGAGCAAAAAAATCGTCGGCAGACGACTCACCGCCCGTACGGTCCCGTAGCAGATCGGCGCAGAGCGTGGAGCAGTAACGTCCCTGGCACTGGCCCATGCCGAGTCGCGTGGTGCGCTTGATCGTCCCGAATGTGCGCGCCTGTCGATCGAGCCGATCGTCGATCGTCCCGCGCGCCACTTCCTCGCAGCGGCAGATGAGAGTTCCGGAATCCGCAAGCTGGTTGATCAGCGCCGGCGCGGCGAACAACTGCCACAGCGCATCCTGAAATCGCTGATGAGTGCGCAATTCCTGCTTCCAGGCCGTGATGTCCGTTGGCCCGCGCCCCAGGTCCGCCGCGGCTGCAGCGCCGGCGAGTGCGCCTTGCGCCAAGGCCACCCTCGCACCGCGCATGCCGCCGGCATCGCCGACGATGAAGACGCCCGGCAAGCTGCTGCGCCCGTCGTCGCCCCGTTGCGCGGCGAAGCTGGCAGTTCGCGGATCGAAGTGAAATGCGCAGCCGAGCGCGCGAGCGAGCTCGTTCTGCGGCAGGAAGCCGTAATTCACACAGACTGAATCGACATCGAAAGATTTGCGCGTGCCTTCGATCGCGCGGCCTGTCGCGTCGATCGCTGCCACTGTCGCGCGCGTCACTCGGTCGCTGCCTTCGACGCCGACGAGCGCATGCCGGTACAGCATGCGCACTCTGCGCAGTCGCAGCCCAAGCGTCTGTCGCAAACCAGCGCCCAGCAGACCCGGCGCCGTCAGTGCCATCGACATCACTGCGCCCGGAGCGCTGAGAAAAGGCGCTGCCGCTGTTTCGACGAGAGCAACGACTTTCGCGCCCGCACGCATCAGTTCATGCGCCACTTGCAGATTCAAGGGTCCATTGCCCGCGATCAGGATCCGCTCACCGGGCGCGACCTGATAGGCGCGCAGGAACGTCTGTGCCGCACCCGTCGTCATCACGCCGGGTGTCGTCCAGCCAGGCACGGGCACGGCGCGTTCGTAGGCGCCTGTGGCCAAGATCAGTCGCTGCGCGCGAATCAGCTGCGTTCGGCCGTCGGTGACCGCGGCGATGGCGTCGGGTCCGAAGGCGCCCCACACAGCTGCATTCGACACGATCTTCGCGCCAGCTGCGCGCGCCGCCCGGAGCAGACGCATGCCTTCGGCAAATTGCGCGTCGACCCTGGATTCATCGATGCGAAAACCTTCCGCAGGCTGTTTGAAATACTGGCCGCCGGGTTTACGGCGCTCGTCGAGGACCAGCACGTCGAGACCTGCGGCTGCGGCGACTCGCGCGGCAGCGAGTCCCGCAGGGCCACCGCCGACCACGAGCACGTCGGTTTTGGTCTCACTCCAGTTGTTCGATGCGGGCG
>DATEKT010000152.1:0-12966 GCA_035277305.1 Steroidobacteraceae bacterium
TCGGCGAGGATCGGGAACGGCAGGCCGTGCTTCTCGGAGAACGCCTTGTGCGACTCGACGTCATCGACGCTGATGCCGAGGATCTGCGCGCCGGCATCGCGGAACGCAAAGATGTTGTCGCGGAACTCGCAGGCCTGCGTGGTGCAGCCCGGCGTCTGATCCTTCGGATAGAAGTACAACGCGACCCACTTGCCGCGATAGTCCTTCAACTCGTGCCACTTGCCGTTCTGGTCCTGCAGCTTGAACTCGGGCGCGGCGGCGCCGAGGGCCGGGCCTGCGCCGTCGGCATAGGCGCCGGCCAGCCAGACGAGCAGCAGCGGGAGCAGCAGAAATCTGAGACTGCGTATGCGCTTCATGGGAATCCCTCAATGCGAGAAATGGTGCCCAAAGAGGATCGAGGGCACTGTGCGATACTAATCCTTAAGGCATTAGACCCGGTACTGACCGCCGCCAGTTCACGCTTCATAAAACTTCATGAGCACCGAGCTCGAATCCCAACCCCCCCTGCCGCCCAAGGTCGGGCTGGTTCTGCCGGGTGGGGGCGCGCGGGCGGCGTATCAGGTCGGCGTGCTGCGGGCGGTCGCCGACCTGCTGCCGGCACGATCGGCCAATCCTTTCCCCGTCGTCACGGGCACCTCCGCCGGCGCCGTCAACGCAACCGCAATTGCCGTGCATGCCGACAGGTTCCGGGTCGCCGTCGGGAACCTGGAACGCGTCTGGCGCAATTTTCAGGTCGGGCAGGTCTTCCGCGCCGATACCGGCACGGTGGTGCGTTCCGGCTTCCACTGGGTGCTGGCCATGATGTCGGGCGGCTGGCTGCTGCCGCCGCCACGCTCACTTTTCGACAACTCGCCGCTGCGCGAGCTGCTGCGTAACCAGTTCGATTTCGCCGGCATCCGCCGCGCGATCGATGCAGGCCATCTCGATGCGCTGGCCATGTCCGCCGCCGGCTACATCACCGGCCGATCGGTGTCGTTCTACGAATCCAAGCCGGGATGCGAGCCCTGGAGCCGCACGCGCCGCACCGGCGAGCCGGCGGCACTATCGCTCGATCACGTGATGGCCAGCGTGGCTGTGCCGTTCCTGTTTCCGCCGGTCTCGCTCGGCGATGAGTACTACGGCGACGGCGCCATGCGCGAAGCGAATCCGTTCAGCGCTGCGATTCACCTCGGTGCACAGCGGCTGCTGGTGGTCGGCACGCGCAACGAAGGACGGCCGCAGACGCCGCTGCCGCCGATCTCCCCGACCTTCGGCCAGATTTTCGGCTACATGCTCGACGCGCTGTTCTCGGACGGTTTGTACGCGGACCTGGAGCGGCTGACGCAGCTCAATCACATCGTCGAGCGCGTCGGGCCGCTGGCGAGCGTCGGCGAGAACAACGTGCAGCTGCGCCGCATCGACATCATGGTGATCATGCCGAGCCGCGATCTCGCGGAGATCGCGCGGCACCACACCGCGTCGTTGCCCAGAGCACTGCGCGTGCTGTTGCGGACCATGGGAGCGTTGAACACGGGCGGCGGGCAGCTGATGAGCTATCTGCTGTTCCAGGACAGCTACACGCGCGAGCTGATCGCGCTGGGCTATCAGGATGCGATGAAGCGCTCCGACGATCTGCTGGCATTCCTCGGCGGCTTCACGGTGGACCGGACCGGTGCGACGCAGATGATGCGTCGCTTCCACCTACGTCAGGAACAGCGTGCCGAGGCCCAGTAGCGAAGCGAATCCCACCGTATCGGTGACTGTTGTCAGCACCACTCCGCCCGCCAGCGCGGGATCGATGCCGAGCCGCCGCAGAAGCAGCGGGACGACCACTCCGGCGAGCGCGGCCGCAAACAGGTTGATGAGCAGCGCCGCGAAGATGATCAGGCCGATCGTCCAGGTGTGAAACCACAGGCCGGCGGCGACCCCGACCAGGCCGGCCAGCAGAATTCCGTTCAACAACCCCACCGCGATCTCGCGTGCCAGCAGCCAGCGCGCGTTGGTCATCTCGACCTGGCCGAGTGCCAGCCCGCGGATGATCAGCACGAGCGTCTGGCTCCCGGCGATACCGCCCATGCTCGCGACGATCGGCATCAGCACTGCAAGGGCGACGACTTTCTCGATCGTCGCTTCGAACAATCCAACGACGTTGGCCGCGAAGACCGCGGTGGCCAGGTTGATGCCGAGCCAGATCGCGCGGCGCCGGGCAGTGGTGCGCACGCCGGCGAACAGGTCTTCGTCCTCGGTGAGGCCGGCCATGCTCATGACGGAGTGATCCGCCTCCTCGCGGATGACGTCGACCACGTCGTCGATCGTGATGCGGCCGAGGAGCTTGCCGTCGCGGCTGACGACGGGCGCCGATACCAGGTCGCGGTCCTCGAACAGCTTGGCGACTTCGCGCGCCGGCGTTTCGGGCGCGATGCCGTCCAGGCCGGACATGATCTCGCCGACGGTCCGCTCCGGGTCTTCGGTCAGCAGCCGCGTGATGTCGAGGCCGCCGAGATACTTGTCGTGCCGATTCACGATGAACAGCCGGTCGGTGCGCTCGGGCAGTTCGCCGCGCATCCGCATGTAGCGCAGCACGACTTCCAGCGTCACGTCCGGGCGCACCGTCACGGTGTCGAGGTTCATGAGGCCGCCGGCGCTGTCTTCCTCGAAGCGCAGCACCGCGTTCAGGCGCTCGCGGTCCTGCGCGTCCATCGAGCGCAGCACGCGCTCGTTCAGCGTTTCGGGCAGGTCGCCGATGAGGTCGGCCAGGTCGTCGACTTCCATGCCCTCGGTGGCCGCGATCAGCTCTTCCGCGTCCATGCCGCCGATCAGCTCGGCGCGCACTTCCTCGTTGAGCTCGATCAGCACGTCGCCCTCGAGCTCGGGATCGACGAACTCCCAGACGATCTCGCGCCGGGCGGGCGGGAGCGACTCGATCAGCGAGGCGATCTCCGCCGGGTGCATCGAGTTGATCATGCGCTGACCGTGGCGCATGGAGCCCTGCTCGAGAGCGCTGCGCAGCGCCGCGAGTCGGCTCGTCTTCGGTGCGGGAGCTTCGGTCATCGGCAGTCACTGGCTCGAGTCAACGGCGCGCAGTGTACCGAAGCCGAAGGCGCTTGAGGGGCGGCGGCTACGGCCGCGCGACTTTCTCGACGACCTGGTGACGCGCATGGACCTGCGCGTACTTGCTGGAGAAGTATTGCGCGAGACGCTCGACCAGATAGACCGAACGATGCTGGCCGCCGGTGCAGCCGATCGCGATCGTGAGATAGCTGCGGTTGGTGCGGGTCAGCTCGGGAATCCAGTGCTCGAGGAAGCCGACGATGTCGGCGAACATCTTGGCGACGATCGCGTGGCGCTCGAGATATTCGACGACCGCGGGATCGCGGCCGGTCAGCGCGGCGAGACCGGGCTCCCAGTACGGATTGGGGAGGCTGCGCACGTCGAAGACGAAGTCGGCATCGCCGGGCACGCCGTGCCGGTAGGCGAACGACTCGAACAGGATCGACATCCGGCCCTCGCTGCGGCCGCCGACGCGCTGGCGGATGAGCTCGCGCAACTCGTGCACGGTGGTGCGCGTGGTGTCGATGATCAGGTCGGCGGCGTCGGCGATCGGTTCGAGCAGGTCGCGCTCCTGGCGCAGCGATTCGGCCAGGCCGAGTCCGTCGCGGCTCAGCGGATGGCGCCGCCGCGTCTCGCTGTAGCGCTTGAGCAGCGCTTCCTGGTCCGCTCGCAGGAACAGCACCTCGCAGTTCACGCCGCTGCGCTTGAGCTCCGCGACCAGCCGCGGCACCGAGGCGATTTCCGCGGGGCGATTGCGCGCGTCTACGCCGACAGCGGTGTAGCCGTAGGTGGCCTCGTTCGAGCGCACCGTGTGCGAGATGAACATCGGCAGCAGGCCCGCAGGAATGTTGTCGACGCAGTAATAGTCGAGGTCTTCGAGCATGTGCAAAGCCACGCTCTTGCCGGAGCCCGACAGACCACTGACGATGACCAGACGCATGCGTCGAGCATAGCCGATTCGCGCGGCAGGGTGCCGCGCGGTGCGACAGAAGGAGGAGCGAAATCGGCTGCGATCAGCTCGGGCGCGGCTTCTGCGCCTCGATGGCGTGATGATCCGCGAGTTTTTCCTTGTGCTTCTTGACGCGGCGGTCGAGCTTGTCGGCGAGCGCGTCGATCGCGGCGTACATGTCCTGCTCGACCGCGTCCGCGTACACGGTGCCGCCGTTCAGCAGCACGGTTGCTTCCGCTTTGTGACGCAATTTTTCGACAGTGAGGATGCAGTGAACGTCGATCACGTGGTCCGAGTGTCTCACGATGCGGTCAAGCTTCTTCTCGACGTAGCCCTTGAGCGAGGAAGTGACATCGACGTGATGACCGGTGACGTTCAGTTGCATGGAAGCCTCCTTCGCGTTCTACCTGACAGGAACCTTTTTGCGTTCGCTCGACGGCGGAATGCCGAGCGCCTCGCGGTATTTGGCGACTGTGCGGCGCGCGACCAGCACGCCTTCGCGTGACAGGATCTCGGCGATGCGGCTGTCCGACAGCGGCTTGTCCGGCTCTTCGGCCGACACCAGCTTGCGGATCTTGGCGCGGATCGCCGTGGACGACATCTCGGTGCCGTCGCTTGCGGCCACGTGACTGGAAAAAAAGTAGCGGAACTCGAACACGCCGCGGTGCGTGTGCATGTACTTGTTGGTGGTGACGCGCGAGATGGTCGACTCATGCATCTGCACGGCCTCGGCGACGTCCTTGAGAATCATCGGCTGCATGAACTCGTCGCCGTTCTCGAGGAAGGCGGATTGCCGCTGCACGATGCAGCGCGCCACTTTCAGCAGCGTCTCGTTGCGAATTTCCAGGCTGCGGATCAGCCAACGCGCTTCCTGCAGCTGGGTGCGCAGCATCGCGTGGTCGGCCGAGCGGCCGATGAGGCCGGCATAGCTCTGGTTGACGCGGATGCGCGGCAGGCTCGCGGGGTTGATGTCGACGGCCCAGCCGCGCTCGGTGCGACGCACGAACACGTCCGGCACGATGTACTCGGCAGGTACTGAGTGCACGCTCGAGCCGGGCCGCGGCTGACACGCACGCACCAGGACCAGCGCGTGCTCCATTTCTTCTTCGGTGACCCGCAACTGCCGCCGCAGCAGCGCGTACTGCTGGTCGGCGACCTGGTCGAGATAACTGGCGGCGATGAGCAGCGCCGTATCGCGTCCCGGAGTCTGCGGGTCCAATTGCCGCAATTGCAGCTCGATGCATTCACCGACGGAACGCGCGGCGACGCCGGCAGGATCCATCGCCTGCACGTGCGTCAGCACGCGCTCCACCTCGACAGTGGAGGCGACGATCTCGGGCTGCAGATTGCGCGCAACTTCTTCCAGCGACTCGATCAGATAGCCGTCGTCGTTGATCGCGTCGATGATGGCGGCGCCGATGCGCATGTCGCGCTCGGACAGCCGCGACATTTCCAGCTGCCACGTCAGATGTTCCTGCAGCGTCTCGCCGCGTGCGGCGGAAAAATCCTGGGAGTGCTCGTCGTCGCCGGACCACGGCGCTTCCGACGGACCGGTGACCTGCGCGTCGCCGCTCCAGTCCTGCTCGTCCGGGACATCGAGATCCGACTCGCGCTCGGTGCGCTCGGCCGTGCTGGGGGCGGGCTCGGGGGTCTCGGGGCTCGGCGCGGTCGCTTCGAACTGCTGGCCGGCTTCGACTTCGCCGGTTTCCAGGCTCGCCGCCTCGTCCTCGGCCTCGAGCATGACGTTGCTCTCGAGCGCCTCGCGGATCTGAGCCTGGAGTTCGAGGACCGGCAGCTGCAGCAGGCGGATGGCCTGTTGCAGCTGCGGGGTCATCGTGAGCTGCTGGCCAAGTTTGAGCTGCAGGGCTGGCTTGAGCATTCGTCTCGCAACTTCGGGAGCTGAAGCGAAGTGGCCGTGCCTCACAGGCACGGGCGCTCCCAAAAAGTATTCGGAAATTTACAGTCGGAAATCCTGGCCCAAGTACACCTCACGGACCTGCCGGTTTGCAAGGATCTCTTCCGCAGTTCCCGCTGCAATAACCGAACCGCCGCTCACGATGTAGGCGCGCGCACAAATTCCCAACGTTTCTCGCACGTTATGGTCGGTGATCAAAACGCCGATGTTGCGTGCGCTGAGGTGGCGGACGATGCGCTGGATGTCAAGCACCGAGATCGGGTCGACGCCGGCGAACGGCTCGTCCAGCAGCATGAATTGCGGCTCTGCGGCAAGCGCCCGGGCGATCTCGACCCGGCGCCGCTCGCCGCCCGAAAGGCTCTGCCCGAGGCTGTCGCGAATGTGACCAATGTGCAGCTCGTCCAGGAGCGACTCCAGCTGCGCCGCGCGGCCCTGCGCATCGAGCTCGGGTCGGGTTTCGAGAATTGCGTTGATGTTGTCCCGGACGGTGAGCTTGCGAAACACCGACGGCTCCTGCGGCAGGTAACCGAGGCCGAGTCGGGCGCGCTTGTGCACCGGCAGCTTCGAGACATCCTGGCCGTCGATGACGATGCGGCCGGCGTCCGTCGGCACGAGGCCGACGATCATGTAGAAGGCAGTGGTCTTGCCGGCGCCGTTCGGGCCGAGCAGGCCGACGACTTCGCCGCGCGCAACTTCCAGCGACAGGTCCTTGACGACCTGTCGCGCGCGATACTTCTTTGCGAGTCCCTCGACGCGCAGCAGGCTCATTCGCCGCTCTCGGGCTTGGGCTCAGACGGCGGCGCTACGGTCGTCTTGCCGCGCGGGCCGATGATCCCCTGCACGCGTCCCTGGCTCTGCACGCGCTGGTCGCGCACGTTGTAGATCAGCGCATCGCCGCGGAACTCGTCCTTGCCGTTGCTGAACCAGACCTGGTCCGTGAGCTTGATGACGCCGGCGGCGAAGTCGTAGTCGATGACGCCCGCGCGCCCGCGGATCTGCCGATCGGCGCTGGTGCCGCGCTGCTGGAACTGTGCCGGCGAGCCCTGGGCGCGCGCGCGCGAAAGCTGTCCGCCGACGACGGCTGCATCGGCCGTTTCCGATTCGAGCTCAGCTTCACTGGTGACGATGCGCACGGCTTTCTGGAAGCTCCAACGGCTGTTGTCGCTGGGGCCGATGGCTTTCGCTGCACCCGACTGGATCGAGTTGGTTCCCTGGGTCACACGCACGTTGCCGGAGATTTCCAGCGTCTGGGGAGGGCGCAAATCGGTCGTGACGATATCTGCTTCGTAGCTGAAAGCCTCGCCGGGGCGCACCAGTTCCGCGGCGCTTGCCGCACCGAAAGCGAGCAGCGGCAGCACGAGCAGCGCAGCGGCGCGCGCGCGGTTATTGCGAAACGAAGCGGCCATGCACCGACTCCAGCCGAACCTTTTCGCTATTCAGATCGGCTCGAAAATTTTTCACCGTCATCGCCTGCTGACCGAAGCGCAGTTGCACGGGCGAAGACAGGTTGTAGGCGACGTTCGTTTGCGTGTCGATCGCCATCGACTCGGTGCGCAGGAACGCCGTGGGCTGCGCATCCGCCGGGCGCAGATCGACGTCGCCGAACAATTGCACGACGCGGAAGTTCGCCGGCACGGTACCGCTGCGTGCAGTCAACAACCACTCGTGCTCGGGTGACTGAAAGTAATTCACGCGTACCGTGTCCAGCGAGATGCTGTCATCGACGTGCTGCTGCTCGATGCGGTTCGCGACGAGCCGCAGGCTGACGGAGCCATCCGGCTGCGTCTGAGTGATGATGGCGTCCTGCAGGTAGTAGCCGGGCCGTTCGGCCTGGCCACTGTTCGCGGCCGGCGCCGGATTGCGCTGGACCAGCGCGCCGTAGCCGATCACGAGCGCGCCGAGCATGGCGGCGAGAGAGATCCAGCGCCAGTTCATTGCGGCCTCATGCGTGGCTGCGCCGTTGCGCTTCGAGGATCAGGTCGCATACTTCGCGGACCGCGCCGGTTCCGCCGAGCGCCTGCGTAATGAAGTGAGCGTGCGACTTCACGCTCGGATGCGCGTCCGCGACCGCGATCGCGAGGCGCGCGATCTCGAAGATCGGCAGGTCGGGGGTATCGTCGCCCATGCTCGCCACGGCCTGCGGGCCGAGCGCCAGGATGTCCAGCAACTCGCGCAGCGCTGCAAGCTTGTCCTGCACGCCTTGCCGGATCCAAGTGACGCCGAGCTCGCTCATGCGCCGTTCGACCGCGCGCGACTGTCGGCCGGAGATCACCGCAACCTGCAGTCCGGCGCGCAGTACCTGCACGATGCCCGCGCCGTCGCGGACGTGAAAACATTTCAACTCCTCGCCGCGTGCGGAGAAGTACAGGCGGCCGTCGGTCAGGACGCCGTCGACATCGAGCACCAGCAGGCGGACGTCGTTGGCGCGTTCGACCAGCGTATCCATCACATCACGCCGGCGCGGAACAGATCATGAACGTTGAGGGCGCCGACCAGCACGTTGTTGTCGTCGACGACCAGCAGCTGCGTGATGTGATGAGTCTCCATGAGGTGCACGGCTTCCGCGGCGAGGCGTCGCGGCGCGATCGTTTTCGGCTTCGCGGTCATCAGCTCACTCATGCGCCGCGTGCGGAAATCACCCGGTTGATCGAGCGCGCGACGCAGGTCGCCGTCGGTGTAGATGCCGAGGACATGGCGCTCGCCATCGACGATCGCGGTCATGCCCAGGCCCTTGCGGGTGATCTCCAGCAGACCATCGCGAAGCGGGGCGTCCGGGCCGACCGTTGGCACCAGATCGCCCGTGCGCATCACATCCTCGACGTGCAGCAGCAGACGCCGGCCGAGACTGCCGCCGGGATGCGATCGTGCGAAGTCGTGCTCGCTGAAGCCGCGTGCTTCGAGCACCGCGACTGCGAGAGCGTCGCCCATCGCGAGCGTCGCCGTCGTGCTGGCAGTCGGCGCGAGATTGTGCGGACACGCTTCTTCGGCGACGCTGACGTCGAGCACGGCCGCGGCCGCCTTGCCGAGCGTCGACTGTGCACGTCCCGTCATGGCAATGAGCGACACGCCCAGGCGCTTGATGCCCGGCAGGATCGTGAGCAACTCGGCGGTCTCGCCGGAGTTGGAGATCGCGATCACTACGTCGTCGTGCGTGATCATGCCCATGTCGCCGTGACTCGCCTCGGCGGGGTGCAGGAAAAATGCCGGCGTGCCGGTGCTCGCCAGCGTCGCTGCGATCTTGTTACCGATGTGGCCCGACTTGCCCATGCCGGTCACGACGACGCGGCCGGCGCAGTCGTGCAACAGCCGACAGGCTTCGACGAATGCCGCGCCGAGGCGACCTTCGAGCGCGGCGACGGCGGCAACCTCCGTTTCCAGGACGCGCCGTCCGCGCGCCAGCAACTGGTCTGGATCGAGCGCGGCGGGCCGGGGGCGGGACTGCATGCCGCGAATCATAGCGCGCCGCGTCGTCCCGCAGCGACGCCACGAGCACTTGAGCTAATATCGCGCCCTCCATGAATGCCACAGAAGTTCAGTCGCTGATCGAGGCCGGTCTGCCCGGCGCGCGGGTGCGCGTCAGCTCGCCGGACGACACTCATTTCGAGGCCGTCATCGTCGCCCCGCAGTTCGAAGGCAAGCGCACCATCCAGCGCCACCAGCTCGTCTACGGCACGCTCGGCGCGCTCATGGGCCGCGAGATCCACGCTCTCACCATGCAGGTGATGAGTCCGCAGGAAGCGGCCGCCGCGCCGGCCGGCGGGAATCCGGGTCGTGGATAAGCTGCAGATCCAGGGCGGCGTGCCCCTCGAAGGCGAGGTGCGCATCTCCGGCGCCAAGAACGCCGCATTGCCGATCCTTGCTGCGACGCTGCTGGCGGAAGGAACAGTGTCGGTCGGCAACGTGCCGCATCTGCAGGACGTGACGACGATGATCGAGTTGCTGGGCCGCATGGGCGTCAGCGTCACGATCGACGACAAGATGCGCGTCGAAGTCGACGCCGGCACGATTCGCGAGCACGTCGCTCCGTACGAGCTCGTGCGCACGATGCGTGCGTCGATCCTCGTGCTCGGCCCGCTGCTGGCGCGGTTCGGCAAGGCCGACGTTTCGCTGCCGGGCGGCTGCGCGATCGGCGCGCGTCCCGTCAACATACATGTCGACGGCCTGCAGCAACTCGGCGCCGACATCCTGATCGAGAACGGTTACATCCGCGCGCGTGCTTCGCGTCTGCGCGGCGCTCGCCTCGTGCTGGAAACGGTCACCGTGACCGGCACGGAGAATCTGCTGATGGCCGCCACGCTCGCTGAGGGCGAGACCGTCATCGAGAACGCGGCGCGCGAACCGGAGGTGGTCGACCTCGCGGATTTTCTCAATGCGATGGGAGCGAAGATCCGCGGCGCCGGCACGGACACGATCGTGATCCAGGGCGTCGAGCGGCTGCACGGCGCCAGCTATGACGTGCTTCCGGACCGCATCGAGACCGGCACCTATCTGGTTGCCGGCGCGATCACTGGCGGCAAAGTGCGCGTGAAAGGCACGCGGCCGGATCATCTGGACGCCGTGGTCGCGAAGCTGCGCGAGGCCGGTGCCGACGTCGAGGTCGGTGATTCCTGGATCGCGCTCGACATGCGCGGGCAGCGTCCGCGTGCCATCGACATTCGCACGGCGCCCTATCCGGCATTTCCCACGGATATGCAGGCGCAGTTCGCCGCCCTGAATACGGTCGCCGAAGGCGTCGGCGCCGTCACCGAGACGATCTTCGAGAACCGCTTCATGCACATGCTGGAAATGCGGCGGCTCGGCGCGGACATCCGGATCGAAGGGAGTACGGCGATCATTCGCGGCGTACCGAAGCTGACAGCGGCGCCGGTCATGGCGACCGATCTGCGTGCATCGGCGAGCCTGGTGCTGGCCGCCCTGATTGCACAGGGTGCGACGGAGATCCACCGCATCTATCACATCGACCGCGGCTACGAGTGCATCGAGGAAAAACTCGAGCAGCTCGGGGCGCGGATCAAACGGCTCGCGAGCTAACCGCCGGCCTGGCGCTCGGTGCGCGGCGGGCGCTCTTCCAATGTCGCTCTGAAGGTCAGGCGCTGCGCACCGCGGCGAGCCTGGATATTGAGGAGCGAGCCGGGCGGCATCGCCGCGACCCGGTTCAGCGCTTCCTGGCCGTTGAGGATCGGCTGGCCGTTCAGGTGCGTGACGAGATCGTCGGCGCGCAGACCGACGAGCGCAGCCGGTCCGTTCGGGTCGACCTTGCTGATGCGCAGCGCTGCCGGTGGATCGATTCCCAGCGCCGCTGCCGTCGAGCGCGGCACCTCTTCGGATTGCACGCCCAGCCAGCCGCGCCGCACCCGGCCGTGCGCCAGGATCTGGTCCATCACGCCGCGCACCATGTTCACCGGGATCGCGAAGCTGATGCCGTCGGTCCCGAGGTTCTGCGCCAGCACCGCGGTGTTGATGCCGATCAGCTCGCCGTCCGTATTGATGAGCGCGCCGCCGGAATTGCCGAAATTGATGGCGGCATCGGTCTGAATGAAATCCTCGAAATCGGTGACGCCGAGCCGGCCGCGCCCGGTCGCGCTCACGATGCCCTGCGTGACCGTCTGGCTCAGACCGAAAGGATTGCCGATCGCCAATACCACGTCGCCGGCGCGCAGCTCATCCGAGCGGCCCATCGCCATCACCGGCGGGTCCTTGATAGGCACGCGCAGAATCGCCAGATCGGTATCGGGATCCTTGCCGACGATCTCGGGCGTGGCGACCCGGCCGTCGGCGAGCTGGACCCGGATTTCGTCCGCACCCTGCACGACATGGAAATTGGTGACGATATGACCGGCGCTGTCGACGATCACGCCGGAGCCGAGACTGCCTTCGACGCGTTGGCGCACGGCAGGCAGGTGTTGTTGCAGCAGTGGATTGCCACCCTGGGGGCGGGCGGACGCGTCGACGACGCGTGCCGTGTAGATGTTGACGACCGCGGGTCCGGCCCGGCGCACGGCGTCCGAGAACGAGCGGCGCTGGTCGCCGGCGTCGGCAGCTGGCACGGCGCCGTTGTTCGACGCGGCCGTCGTCGTGTTGCCGATCAGCCCCGGGCGGATCAACAGCAGCACGCCGGCGCAGGCCAGACCGACGACGGTCCAGCGGAGCAGGAAGGCAGCAGTTTGTCGCAGTGTGGGCACGGTGCGGAGCGCTCGGAGACGGCCGAATACCATTCGGTGCAGTGCCGCGCGTCGAGGTGCGGCGAGCGAAGTGTGTATAATGCGGAATTCCTTGGAAGTTTGAAACTACGCGTCTGCCGCGAACTTCGAGCGCGCATCAGCGCGCGGGGGCACGAGCGGCTACTCGCGGAGGTTGTGAATGAGTGAAGGTGCAAAAGCCGACGGCGTCGACAACGGCCGACGGCACTTCCTGGTGGTCGCGACCACCGTTACCGGCGTCGCTGGAGCGGCGCTGACGGCCGTGCCGTTCCTGGCATCGTGGAAACCGAGCGCGCGCGCGCAAGCGTTGGGCGCGCCGGTCGAATCCGACATCAGCAAGGTCGAGCCGGGCGCGATGATCAAGGTCACCTGGCGCGGCCAGGCGATCTACATCGTCAACCGCACGCCGGAGATGCGCTCCAAGCTCGACAAGCCCGAGCTGACCTCGCGGCTGCGCGATCCGGATTCCAAGGACTCCGAACAGCCCGCGTACGCGAAGAACAGCGCGCGGGCGCTCAATCCCGAATGGCTGGTCCTCATCGGCGTCTGCACGCACCTCGGCTGCGCACCGATGAATCGCTTCCAGCCCGGCGACGCCGAGCTGGGCGCCGACTGGCCCGGCGGCTTCTACTGCCCTTGCCACGGCTCGAAGTTCGATCTGTCGGGCCGGGTGTTCAAGGACGTGCCGGCGCCGCTGAACCTGAAAGTGCCGCCGTATCGCTTCATTAACGAAGGTCTGGTGCAGATCGGCGTCGACGCGGAGGTTTCCTGATGAGCGCCAATCCCGAGGTCGGCGAACGCTCGCGGCTCGGCGCGCTCGCCGACTGGATCGACGCGCGCTTCCCGATGACGCGCATGTGGAAGGAGCACGC
>DATEKT010000153.1:0-3717 GCA_035277305.1 Steroidobacteraceae bacterium
GCTGAAGTGGCTCGAGCCGCGGCATGTGGTGAACATCGAGAATCGCTGGAGCCGCGATCGCACCAACGACCTGCAGCACATGTTCTTCAACGGCATCGGCTACACCGCCTGGGAGAACGTGTGGGGCATCTGGAATCAGCTGACGCCGCGCGATGCCGAAGCGCTGCGGCGGATCGCGACGATCCAGCGGCAGTTCGCGCCGCTCATGGTCAGTCCGGACTGGACGCCGTATGAGAAGACGCTGCAGGCCGGAGTATTCGCGAGCCGCTTCCCCGGCGCCGGCGTGACGCTGTGGACGCTGGTGAATCGCAACGAATACGAAGTGAGCGGCGAGCAGATCGCGCTCGCGCACACCCCCGGCACGAATTATTTCGATTGCTGGAACGGCGCACGCGTGGAGCCGCGTGTCGATGGCACGCAGGCGCGCTTCACCCTGAAGCTCGAAGCGCAGGGGTTCGGCGCGATTGTCGCGGTCGCGGGCAACGCAGAGCCGGCGGGTCTCACGCCGTTCCTCGAGCAGATGCGCAAGCTCGCGCGGACACCGCTGCGCTCGCTCTCGGCCGAATGGCGCGCACTGCCGCAGCAGATCGTCGAGATCGAGAGAACGCGCATTGCGAGCGAAGCGCCGGCCGGCATGATCTCGATCCCCGCGACCGAGTTCGACTTCGCGGTGCAGGGCATCGAGATCGAAGGCCAGACCTCGGACGGGCTCGACGTGCAGTATCCGTGGGAGAGCAGTCCGCGGCGTGCGCATCGTTCACGCGTGCGCATCTCCGCGTTCCACATCGATCGCTATCCGGTCACGAACGCGCAGTACAAGTTGTTCCTCGCCGCGAGCGGCTATCGCCCGCGCGACGACTACAACTTTCTGCGTCATTGGCAGAACGGCGCGCCGCCGCGCGGCTGGGAGAACAAGCCGGTCACGTGGGTGTCGATCGAGGATGCGCGCGCATACGCACAGTGGGCGGACAAGCGGCTGCCGCGCGAGTGGGAATGGCAGTACGCTGCACAGGGCACTGACGGTCGTCGCTTCCCGTGGGGCAACGAGTGGAAGAGCGAAGCGGTGCCGGCGACGTCAGTCGCGCGTGAGATGCCGCCGCCCGACAATGTCGATGCACATCCGGCGGGTGCGAGCCCGTTCGGCGTCATGGATTTCGTCGGCAACGTCTGGCAGTGGACTGACGAGTACGTCGATGCACATACGCGCGCCGCGGTGCTGCGCGGCGGGACCGCGTATCAGCCGCAAACGTCGCACTGGTACTTCCCGCAGGCGTATCGCCTCGATCAGCATGGCAAGTATCTGCTGATGGCGCCCTGCAAGGACCGCTCGGCGGGCATCGGTTTCCGCTGCGTCGTCGACGCCGCATGATGCCGCAGCGAACGACAACGACGCCGCAATCGCGCGAGGGCGCGTTGCAGTTCGCTGCGCCGGGCGCAGTGCGCCTGCAGGGCATTCTCGGCGAGGCGCTCGCTGCGAATCATCGCGGCCGGCTCGCGAAGTTCATCGTCGACGAGACCAGTCCTGCGATCGCGCTGTTCGCGCCGGCGCACACGAGTGCAAATCACAACGGTGACTGGTACGGCGAGCATGCCGGCAAATGGCTGTATGCGGCCGCGAAAGCCGCGGCGCGCACGGCAGATGCTGGCTTGTCGGATCGCGTCAAGCACGTCGCCGATTATCTCGTCGGGCTGCAGGATGCAGAAGGCTATCTCGGCACGTATGCGCCCGATCGGCGCTTCATGCGCAAGCAGCCGCCGAAGCCAGTGACGTGGGACGGCGCGCCCTCTGTGCGCACCTGGGACATCTGGACGCACGCGTACCTGATGCTCGGATTGATCGAGGTGCACCGGCTGCTCGGAACCGCCCGCTCTCTCGAAGCGGCATGCAGGATCGGGGATTTGTGCTGGCGCACGCTCACGAGCGGCGGCATCGACATCACGGATCTCGGCAATCATCACGGCATGTCGGCGAGCGTGCTGATGGATCCGGCGCTCGAGTTGCACTTCGCGACAGGAGAGCAGCGCTACCTCGATCTCGCGTTACGTATCCTGGAGCAGGCAGATCGCAATCCGCGGCTCGCGCTGCTCACGCAGGCGCTTGCCGGAGCGGACGCTTCCGAGATCGCGACCGGCAAGGCCTATCAGCTGATCTGGAATCTCGTTGCACTCGCGAAACTGCATCGTGCGACCGGGGACGCCAGCTATCTGCGCGCGGTCGTGAGTCTGTGGCGCAACGTCCGCGATCATCACCTCACGCTCGGCGGCGGGCCGTGGGGCGGCGTCGGGCAGCGCTCGCGCGAGGTGTTCAATCCTGCAATCGTCTTCAGTCCATACGGCTACGTCGAGACCTGCTCGACGCTGGCGTGGACCCAGCTCAATCGCGAGTTGCTCGCGATCACGGGCGAGGCCGCGTACGCGGAAGAGATCGAGCGCACTGCGTACAACGATCTGCTCGGGGCGCAGGCGCCCGACGGCGAGGACTGGTGTTACTACTCGTTCCCGAACGGCCGGCGCATCCACACGACGTACTGGCGGTGCTGCAAGTCCAGCGGCGCGATGGCGCTCGAAGAGTTGTCCCAGATCGCGTACGCGACGACGGCGGACGGCGTGCAGATCAACTTGCTCGGCCCTTCGGAAGCCGCGTTGCAGGTGCGCGGTGTCGGCACGGTCCGGCTGGAACAGCGCACGGAGTATCCCTTCGAGGGCGAAATCGCGATTCGCGTCACGCCGGAGCGCAACGCAACGTTCAGGATTCACGTGCGGATTCCGCAGTGGGCGACAGGCGCCCGGATTGAAGTGAACGGCGCGCCGTTCCCCCTCCCCAACCCTCCCCCGTTTCACGGGGGAGGGCAGGGTGGGGGCGTCTTCGTCCCGATCCACCGCGAATGGCGCGCCGACGACATCATCACTCTCTCGTTACCCATGCAGCCGCTGCCTCACTTCCGCACCCACAGCAACACGCAGGAATCGCGCGCGCCCGACGATTCGCCGGTACGCCAGGAAGTTCTGCACTTCGACTACGTGGCGATCACGCGCGGGCCGCTGGTCTATGCGACCGGTCTGATCGACGACTACAAGATCGAGGAAACGCTGCGCGTGCCGGCGCCGACCGGCGGCGCGTGGCTCGAGACGCTGCCGGCGTCGGGCGCGGCAGGGCCGGAAGTGCGCGTCTCGCCGCTCGGCCGCGCGCCGCTCGTGTTCACTCCTTACTATCGCGCGGGCGGACGTCGCGACCGCACCTGGCGCCTCACCTGGATGCCGCTCGCGCCGGAATCACAATGACAGCTTCCTCACCCTTCGCCAGCTCGCGACGCTCCGGGCCGCCGGGTCCGCTGAGCGGCGTGCGCGTGCTCGATCTCAGCGCGTACATCGCCGGCCCCTATGGCTGCACGCTGCTCGCCGATCAGGGCGCGGACGTCGTCAAGGTCGAGCCGCCGGGCGGCGACAACCTGCGTCAGTATCCGTCGACGCTGCAATCGGAGAATCGTGCGTTCCTCGGCGTCAATCGCAGCAAGCAGGGCGTCGTGCTCGATCTCAAGAGCGCAGAAGGCCGCGAAGCGCTGTTGCGACTGGTCGAAGCGGCGGACGTGCTCGTGCACAACTTCCGGCCCGGCGTGCCCGAGCGTCTCGGCATCGATTTCGAACAGCTCAGTCGATTGAACCCGCGCCTGATCTACTGCGCAGTCACGGGCTACGGCGAAACGGGGCCGCTGCGCG
>DATEKT010000154.1:0-14827 GCA_035277305.1 Steroidobacteraceae bacterium
TCGATGAAGATCGTCAAGGCCGTGCGCGAGCTGCGCCCGGATCTGCCGATCCTGGTGCGCACTCAGGACGACACGAAGCTCGAGGATCTGCAACAGGCCGGCGCGACCGAGATCGTGCCCGAGACGCTGGAGGCGAGCCTGATGCTGGTGTCGCACGTGCTGTTGCTGCTCGATGTTCCGGTCTCGCGTGTGGTGAAGACTGTCGGCGACATCCGTAACAATCGATATGCGATGTTGCGGCGGCTGTTCCGGCGCGACGACTCGCGCATGGTCGAGGACGCCGGCAACGAGGAGCTGCACACCGTAGTGCTGCCGCCCGGCGCCTACAGCGTCGGGAAATCACTCGCGGATCTCGCGCTGGATCGCGACGAGGTGTCGGTTACGGGAATCCGTCGCGACGGAATCCTCGGCCAGCAGCCGACGCCGGCGACGGTGCTGCGCGAAGGTGACGTCGTGATACTCGCCGGCACGCCGGAAGCGCTCGAGAACGGCGAAGCACGCCTGCTGATGGGTTGATCGCATTCGATTGGACTGAGGAGGACGGATGGCGGAGCTCAAGGAGCTCTTCGACTGGAGCTTTTTCAACAATCCGGCCTGGCGCTGGATGGTTGCCGGCGCGATCGCGCTCGGCGTTCTGTTCGTCCTGCTGGTGCTGCGACGGATAGCCAGCAAGCAGTATGCGCGTCTCGCGGCGACTCCTCAGGACGAGCTGCTGGAGATCCCGCTCCACGTCGCGAGCCGCACGAGCGCCGTGTTCCTGCTGATCGCTGCCGTTTTCATCGGCCTGGAATCACTGGAGCTGCCCGACAAGGCAGCGCGCGTGCTGGTCACGGTGTTTACCGTCGCGGCCTGCTGGCAGATCGGCCTCTGGGCGACGACTGCCGTGCTGGCCGTGCTGGATCGCAGGCAACGCAAGACGCTCGCGACAGATCGCGCTGCCGCCGGCTCGCTCAGCATCATCGGCTTCATGGCGCGCCTGACGATCTGGGCGCTGGTGCTGCTGCTGACGCTCGACAATCTTGGCATCGAGATCAAGCCGCTGCTGGCAGGCCTCGGCATCGGCGGCATCGCGGTCGCCCTCGCCGCGCAGAACATTCTCGGCGACCTGTTCGCCTCGCTGTCGATCACGCTCGACCGGCCGTTCGTTCTCGGCGACTCGCTGCAGATCGACGACTTCAGCGGCACGGTGGAATACATCGGCGTCAAGAGCACGCGGCTGCGCAGCGTCAACGGCGAGCAGATCATCATCCCGAATTCGAACCTGGTCGCGAGCCGCGTGCGCAACAATACGCGCGCGACCGACCGCCGCGTCGTGTTCACGATCAGCGTCAGCCAGGACACGCCGCTCGCGGAGCTGCAGAAAATCCCGGCGCTGATCCGCTCGCTGATCGAGTCGCATCCCGACGTGCGCTTCGACCGCTCGCATTTCGCGAAGATCACGGCGGCCTCGTTCGACTTCGAGGCGGTGTACGTGGTCAAGACGACCGACTACAACCGCCACATGGACATCCTGCAGGAGATCAACCTGCGGCTGGTCGAGACATTCCAGAAACAGCACGTCGCGTTCGCATACCCGATGCAGCGCTTGTATCTCGAACAGCAGCAGCCGGTGCAATCGCAGCTGGTCACCGAGCAGAGATAGGTCAGTCTTTCGTTTCACCGGACAGCGGCGTCGCGCGCATCGACGGGCGCTGCGCGAACTCATCGAACCACGCGCTGAGCCGCGGTCGTCCCTCGCGAAAGTCGGGCAGCTCGCGAAACTCCAGCCAATCGAGGCACGTCGCGAGCGCGATGTGCCCGACGTGCACCGGGGCGCCGCTATCCAGCTCATGCTCGAGCCAGTCGTAGCTCGTCATGAGCTTCTGCGAATAGCCATCGCGTAACGGCGGATAGCGCAGCTCGGCCGGACGTCGCACAGTTTCCCAACGCAGTTGAATCCCCGCATCCGCGAGTCCCTGCGCAACAGCCTGCAGCCGCAACGCATGCCAGCGCGCCTCACCTTCCTGAGGAATCAGCTTGCGACCGGAGTGCAGCGTATCGAGATACGCGCAGATCACATCCGAATCGAATATCGGCGGCTGACCTGGCCGCTGCAACACCGGCACCTTGCCGAGCGGATTCTCGGCGAACACCTGCTCGTTCCGCCGCGTCGGGCTGGTCTCGTGATGCACGACTTCGATCTGTCGCGCGAGTCCGCCCTCATGTGCGAACACGAGCGCCTTGCGGGCGTACGGCGAATGCGTCTGATACAGCAGCTTCATGCCGAAATTCTAGCCACGCCACCGCGCCCACTACGTGGCGATCTGCAGCCGCGCCACGCACTATTCTTGCGTTCGATCCATCCATGCCCTTCCCTTCCGATCTCAGCGATCTCTGCGATCTCTGCGATCTCTGCGATCTCTGCGAGAGATTTTCTTTTTCCCTTTCTTCTCCGCGGCCCACCTGTCAATCGGCCCGGCGAAGTGGCACCCAGTCCATGACCTCGCAGCGGAGCAGAACAGGAAACGGAATGACTCTCGCAGAGATCGCTGGAGAAGAAAGAAAGGGATGAGGGTCGGAAATTCGCTGGCGCACCGGTCGAGAGGTCGGGCCCGGCCCAGTTGGGCCTTTCCTCTCGTCCGGCGCGTCAGTAGGCGGGCTTCTCCACGAGATAGGCGACGCGGGAGAGGCGGCGCTCGCTCGTGAGGCGATGGACGGCGGCGAAGAATTTCTGCAGGCCGTCGAAGCGTTCATCGCCTTCGATCGCCAGCAGGGCCTCGCGATGCCGATCGCGAGCGCGATGCCAGCGGCCCGCGACTGCTGCTGCGTTGAGAGTGACGTCTTCCCTCCGCAGCAGTTTCAAGCCGGCGATCTCGATGTAATGCTCGTTCACGCCGGGCGGCGTGAACACGAAAAGGCCGATCGAGCTGCGCTGCGCCAGGTCGTCGTTGGTCACCGGCCGTGTAATCACCACGGGGTCGGTGAAGACAGCGCGTCTGCCGGGGAGTAGAACGCGCTGCCACTCCTGGAAAACACGCAGCCGATCGGGAAAGTGATTCATCGAATCGATGCACACCAGCGCATCGAAGGTTTCGTTGGCGAACGGCAGCGGTGAGTTCGCGTCCGCGACGCGGAAGTTGATCCTGTGCGAATGATTGGACTCGAGCGCGGCGCGCCGCGCTTCCGCGATGCCGTGCTCGTTGCTGTCGATGCCGGTGACGTGGCAGCTCGCGCGATCGGCAAGGTACAGCGCCGGTCCGCCGGAGCCGCTTGCCACTTCGAGGACGTGCTGCTCCGGCTGCAGCTTCAGCCAGGAGATGAAGCGGTCGTACTCCTCGACCGTCAGCCAGCTGTTCTGGCCGATGTCCGGGCCGAACGTCTCGCGGCGAATCGCCGCGAGCACGTCCTGGGTGAAGTGCCCGTAAGTGCTATCGAACAGATCGACTCGTTGGGTGAGCATACGGGTCTGCCTTAGGGCATTCGCTTTAGCGCGCCGCCGGGACCACGCCACGCGCGGCCTGCCGCCGGCTCTTCGTGAACGGCACCAGCATCGGCACACGGCGACGGTATTCCGCGTACTCGGGATGCGCGTCGATCAGGTCGCGCTCCTCGAGCTGGATCGCGATCAGGATGTAGGCGCTCGTGGCGATCGCGAACACCAGGTGCGTGACAGTCATGGTCGGCGTCGCCCAGAAGGCGAAGAACCAACCGAGGTACAGAGGATGACGCACGTAGCGGTAGAACAGCGGCGTGCCGAAGTGCAGCTGGGTGTACGGCTTGCCGAGCAGCTCGAGCCACACCTGGCGCAGACCGAAGAGGTCGAAGTGATTGATCAGGAAAGTCGAAACCAGCACCAGGCCCCAGCCGAAGGCGAAGGCGCCGTACAGCACGGCCTTGGCCACCGGCGCGTCGACGTTCCACACCACGCCGCCCAGCGGCTGCCAGTACAGGAACATCGCAATCAGGGCCAGGCTGGAGAGCAGAACGTAGGTGCTACGCTCGGCGGCTGCCGGCACGATGCGGGTCCACCAGCGCTTGAACGCCGGACGGGCCATGACGCTGTGCTGGATTGCGAACAGGCCCAGCAGCCCCAGGTCGATGAGCAGGGCCGTCGTGAACGGCACTTCCCGAACCGAATCCATCGATTTCGGCACCCAAAGGTTGCCGACGAAACCGATGGCGTACAGGTAAGTGGCGAAGAACACGGCGTAGCTCAGCACGCCGTAGATGAAGATCGATAAACGCTTGATCATGGCCAGGGCCTCCAGAATGAAGTCCAGCGCGACTTGTGTGCGCACCAGTGTTGTGCCAAAAGGTTACGAAGGCGGGGCCTTCAAGTCCCGGGCGAACGCCGGGATTTCTCCGGGATTGTTGTGGATGAGCAGCCAGGACCTCACCTTCGGACGCTATCGCTTCGAGCCCGCAACCGGCCGGCTGTGGGGCGCCGACCGCGAGGTCAAGCTGACGCGCAAAGCCGCCGCGGTGCTGGGGCACCTCATCGAGCGGGCCGGGCAGCCAGTCACCAAGCAGGACCTGTTCGCCGCCGTCTGGAGCAACACCGTCGTCAGCGACGACGCGCTCACCACCTGCATCCAGGAATTGCGCAAGGCGCTCGGGGACGACGCCAAGCAGCCGCGCTATATCGAGACCCGCCATCGCTACGGCTACTGCTTCGTCGCGGAGCTGGATCGCACTGAGCCGGCCGCTGCCCCGAAAGCTCCCGAGCCCGCGATCGAATCCCCGGACCTGCCGGCAATCGCCGTGCTCCCGTTCATGGACATGAGTCCGAGCCGGGACCAGGACTATTTCTGCGAGGGCCTGGCGGAAGAGCTGATCGATGCTTTGACCCACGTCGACGGCCTGCGCGTCGCGGCGCGCAGCTTGTCATTTCAGTTCCGGCAGGACGGCGTCGACCTGCGTGAAGTCGGACGTGTCCTCGGGGTCGGCTCGGTCGTCGAGGGCAGCGTGCGTCGCTCCGGCGATCAGCTGCGCATCACTGTCCAGCTGATCGACTGCGCGACCGGCTATCACAAGTGGTCGCAGCGCTTCGAGCGCACCTTTGGCGACGTGTTCGCGATCCAGGACGAAATCGCCGCCCAGGTCGCGATGACTTTGCGCGGCGGCGCCGAGCTGACGCAGCGCGAGCAGCGCGGTTTGCGCCGGCCGCACACTTCAGCGGAGCCGTACGAGTACTACCTGCGCGGCCGCCAGTCGCTGCATCGCATGCGACAGCAGGATCTCGAAGAAAGCCGCCGCATGTTCGAAGCTGCGATCGAGCTCGATGCGGACTACGCGCCGGCGTGGGCTGGACTTGCGACCGTGCACGCACTGCTGTTCGAGTGGTGGGGCTCGAAAGAAGAGGACATGCATCGCGCCGATCGCGCGAGCCAGATCGCGATGGAACTGGCACCGGACCTCGCGGACGCGCACGTCGCGCGCGGCTTCGCGCTGTCGCTGCGGAACATGTACGACGAGGCACAGATCCATTTCGAGCTGGCGGCGCGCATCAATCCGCACCTGTTCGACGCTTACTACTACTACGCCCGCGCCGCGTTCGCGCATGGCGAGACCGAGCACTCGGTGGAGTTGTTCCGCAAGGCCGGCGAAGTGCGCCAGGAGGACTTCCAGAGTCCGACGTTCCAGGCGCAGTCGCTGCGCATGCTCAAGCGCATGGACGAAGCGCGAGCGTGCAGCCGCGAAGCTGTCGCTCGCGCAGAGCGCATCCTGGCGCTCAATCCGCTGGATGGCCGGGCACTGGCCGTCGGCTCGCTGGCTTTGCTGGAGATCGGCGATCCCGCGCGTGCGGACGAATGGTCACGCCGCGCGGTCGAGCTCTACCCGGACGACCTCAGTGCCCTGCTCAACCGCGCCTGCCTGAAACTGCGCTGCCGTCAGCCCGAAGAGGCGCTCGATCTGCTCGAACGCTTCTTCGGTCGCGGCATGGGCAAGCGGGACTGGGTCGAGCACGATCCCGACTACGACAGCGTGCGCGAGCACCCGCGCTTCAAGGCGATGTTCGCGAAGCTGAAGTAGCAATCGTCCGGAGCGCCTCACGGCGCGATGCGCTTCGCCTTGAGCGTTTTCGTGCCGATCGTGCCGCTCAGGGTCGCGATCGAATTCTTCTGCACATCGTTCCACTCGATCGTCAGCGTGCCGGCCGGTTTGCCGTCCTGCCTCAGATTGACGACGGCGATCACGTTGCCCGTGTCGAGATGCCAGCGCATGCGTCCGCTCACCTGCAAATCCTCGGTCCACTGCACGCGTTTCAGCTCGAACTCGTAGCCGAACGGCTGCAGCGTGTACGTGAACTCGCCGCCGCGCAGGCCGCCGCCGATACCGAACGTCACGAGGAAGCGCGAGAACACGTCGCCGACCGTCTCGAGCGCACCCGCCGCGACCTTCAGATCGCGCACGCCCGCCTGGTTGCCGCTCACTGCCTGCACGGGATCGAGCTGGCTGATCACCGACGCAAACTTCGGCACCGTGCGGATCGGCCGCACGTTCGGGATGCAGCTGGTGTCGCCCGGCGACAGTTGCGCGATGAAGCGCCGCAGGATGCGTTGCACGCAATGAGTCGTATCGCCGCCGTCCGGCAGGTAGCCGACGTCGCTGTAGAAATAAGAGGTGACGTGCGTGAGATTCGGGATGAGCAGGTGCGTGACGTTCGGGAACTGCGCGGCCGCCTGCGCGGCGTCCTGAGGCGAAGTCACCGAGTCCAGGTCGCCCGAGAGCACCAGCGTCGGCACGTTGGGAAACTGCGGATGCGCCGGCAAAGGACCGCCCTGCGGATACGCGGCCAGCGGCTTGGGCCAGTCCAGGCACGTCGCGAGCGGCGTGAAGTTCGCTTGCGAGTCGAGCGCCTCATCGATCGAGAACGGCGCGAACAGGTCGGGACGGTTCTGCCGCGCATCCTCGATGCCGCGTGCGTATTGCTTCCGGCGCTTCGCGGGCGAGTCGTCGAGGTCGTAGTGCAACGGATATTCCTGGCAGACCACCGCCTGGTATTGACCGTAGCTGAAGTCGACCGCGTCACTCACGAACGGCGTGTTGTATTCGGCGGCGAGCCGCAGCAGCGGCAACTTGTCGTGATTGTCGAACCACGCGCGCGCGGCGGCGTCGAGATCGCGATAGGTGATCGGCGAGTTGCCCAGGTTCGTGATCAACAGGAACAGCGTCGCGACATCGACGGTGACATCGAGCGGGATGCCATCCGAATCCGGCGCGGTGCCGCTGATCGGCTTGACCCGCAGCTCGCGCAGCAACCGCTCGATGCGATCCGTGGCCGTGCCGCGCAGCGCGCGACACGAGGGCGAGCGATCGCAGACGAGATCGAGCCCGTCACGACCCGTCGTCCAGTCGGTCGGGAACCAGATGTCCGACGAGCGCACCGGATAGGCGCTGTCGAGAATCAGGCTGCGCAGGCGCTCCGGGTGCCACGCCGCGAACGTCTGCCCGACGAAGGTGCCGTAGCTGTCGCCGTAGAAATCCACCTCGTCGATCTGCAGCGCATCGAGCACGGCGGCGATGTCGTCGACCGCCAGGTGCGTGCCGTACAGATATGCCTTCGCGCCGAGCTGGTTTGCGCAGGCAGCCAGCCCCGCGGGATCGCTCGGATCGCCGGTCTGGATCTCGCGACAATCGATGGCGCCGGAGGTGCCGGTGCCGCGCTTGTCGATCATCAGCACGTCGCGGTGCTCACGCAGCGCGCCGAAGACATTCAGATACGCGTCGCGAGTACCAGTCGTGGAGTATCCCGGGCCGCCTTCCTGCGGCAGCAAGGTGCCGCGCGCCGGCGTGGCCTGATCGAAGCGCGGGTAGTACTCGAAGCCGATCGTGATCGTGCCCTTGATCCCGCCTGTCGGATCGAGCGGACGCTTGAGCTGGCCGCAATAGCCGTCGTAGTCGGAATTACAGTACTTCAGCGTCAGCGAGCCGACCGTGATCTTCCTCGGCGGCGGCGGCGCAGCGGCGTGCGTCTCGAGGGCGAAGAAGAAAAGGAGGACGGCCAACCCGGCCAGACGCGCTTGCATGCTCACGACGATTCCCTGAAGCCTGCTCGTTTTGCGGCATTGATGCGCCCGCCGGCTGTTTTGGTCAAGGCGTTCTGTGACAGACTGCCGTGCCTGGCGCCCCAAAACCCATTTCAATCGCGCCCCGCATGCGAGCCCTGGTCCAGAAGCTATCGGCAGTACAGGAAGCCGCGCTGATCACGACGATCTTCGCGGGCTGGTTCATCTGCAGTGCGTTCTGGGTCGTTCTGACCGGCTTCCCGGTAGCTAAGTTCGGCTACGACAACAGCAAGGCAATCGCGCTGGTCGTGTTCGAGCTGATTGCGTTCTGCCTCGCGGCGCTGGTGCTGCGCTGGCGCGGCTGGCAGCTGCGCGAATTCCTGTTTTCAGTGCAATGGCGCGACGTGCTGGCTGCAGTGTTGCTGCTCATGCTTTCGGTCCTCGTGAACTTCGTGCTGTGGTACGCGATCACGAGCCACTTCGATGATGGCTCGATCCTCCGGAAGCTCGCGCATCCCGTCGCAATGTCTGTCGGCGCGGCAGCACTGATGTCGATCGTCAATGGCGCATTCGAAGAATTTTTCCTGTGCCGCTATCTGATCGAGCGCTTTCGTTCTTCGGGCGCGGCATTCGCCGTGATGCTGAGCGCCGGCATCCGCATGCTCTATCACGTGTATCAAGGTCCGCACGGTACCCTTGCAGTACTGGCATACGGCGTCATCGCTGGTGCTTACTACTGGCGCACGCGCTCGCTTGGCGCCGTCGTCCTGGCGCACGCACTCGCGGATCTCATCGCGCTGACATAAATCCGCTCACAATGCGCACCGTGCTGCCCACCCTGCTCACATCGCTGATCATCGTGGCCGTTGGCTACGCGCTGATCTGCGTGCTGCTGTACTTCGGGCAGGAAAGTTCGATCTTCTTTCCGCGGCCGAACGATCCGCAGCTGCGCCAGCGCTATGCGGCTGAGCGCTTCGAGATCGCAGCGCCGGGTGCGACGCTGGAAGGCTGGTGGCTCGAGAATCCGCAGGCGACGACGCCAGCGGTCGTGCTGTACTTCGGCGGCAATGCCGAAGATGTTCTCTACACCGCGAGCCAGGCGGCGAACATCGATGCGCGAGCGGTCGTCCTCGTGAACTATCGCGGCTACGGCGGCAGCACCGGCAAACCTGGCCAGCAAGCCTTGTACGATGACGGGCTCGCGATCTACGACTACGCAATCAAGCGCGGCGTGCAGCCCGAGCATATCGTCGTGATGGGAAGAAGCCTCGGCTCAGGCGTCGCTGCGATGCTCGCGGGCGCGCGACCGGTGCGCGCGGCGATTCTGATCACGCCGTTCGACAGTCTCGAGTCAGTTGCCGCCGGCCACTATCCTTTCCTGCCGGTTCGACTGCTGCTGCGACATCCGTTTCCATCGAAGGACTGGGCCCGACGCACGAACGCAGCGGCCTTGATCATCGCGGCCGAACGCGACTCGGTCGTTCCAGCCGCGCACGCACGGAAGCTGTGCGACGAGTGGGCAGGAAAGAAGCGGCTTCACGTGCTGCCGCACACCGGGCACAACGATATCGAAATGCACCCGGACTACTATCGGCTCATCAACGAGTTTCTGGCCGCCGAGAGATGAAAGCGGCGGCGCGCCGCACCGAGTCTTCCATCTGCCGCGGATCCGTGAAGATGCCGTTGTGCCCAGCGTTCTTGTAGTACATCGCCTCGACAGGCTTGTTTGCTACGCGCAGCGCCGCTTCGAAGCTGCGCGCCCTGGCCGCAGTCTGGAACGCAGAGCCGCCATCTGCGGACGTATCGCCTGAGCCGTGCAGAATCAGGATCGCGACCTTCAACTGCGCCACGCGGCGGATCTGATCATCGGTATACCCGGCGGAATCGAGGACTGCTGCGGCGATGTCGCCCGTGACGAACGCGTAGTTGAGAGCCGTGCCCCCGCCGAGTGAGTGACCGAACAACGCGATCGCGTCGCCGCGCACGGCCGGCAGCGCACGTACTTCGGAGACCAGCGCCTTGACCGTGTTCTGCGCCGGCGAACTCGCCGCCGTCGATATGGCCGGCGGCCCGGTGCACGAAATCGGCGTGATGAAGCGGCTTCCGGCTCCACCTCCACCGCTGAACCAGCAGGGCGCGACTGCGAGCACGCCTTGCTGCGCAAAGCCCCGTGCAAGCTGCACGTATTCGCGCGCGAAACCGTGGCTACCGTGCAGGATGATGACGGTTGGAAAAGGACCTTTCCCAAGAGGCTGCGCGATGGCTATCGGCATGACGCCGAGATCCGCAACCTTGACTTGCATCCACCGTACGCCGAGGTCCGCGGTTCCCGCCGGCGGCTCGATCGGCACCATTTCCGCGCGAGCGGTCGATATCGTTGTGAGCACTGCGACGCTGAAGATCGCGGCGAAGCGCATCGTCAGCTCCGTTCGACCCACTGCACGTTGCCGATCCAGTTACGTGCGCGGCGTGCGAGTCGCGAGTCCGTGCCCTCGCCGTCGAAGTTCGCGGGCGAGTGTTGCAACAGCGCAGCATCGACTCCATTGAACGTGTTCACGTTCACGACCGCATACAAATGACCTTCGATCTCGCTGGTGACGACCGGCACGACGCCGCAACGCGCGCAGACGTGGAACTGGGCAGTGCGCGTGCCGAACGCGTAGCGCGACACGAGCGCGGGCTCTTTCACGGTGATTTTCAGGGCGCCCTGCGGCGCCGAAGTCCATACGCCGCCGTGCTTCACGCAAAACGAGCAGCCGCACGCGCGCGCCGGTATTTCGCTCGGGGACGGCTCCCAGTCGAGCGCGAAGATTATGTTGCCACAGTGACATGACCCATCGATGCGCATACGTCCAGCCTCTGTCCCGCAAGGCTCGAATAATAAGGTTTCGCCTGAAGGAGGTTTGCCGTCTTTCCGGTTTGCGGTTGGGTATTCGCCCGCTATGTATGCGGCAGCGGCCGGCCGACACTATTGCCCGCTGTAAAGCTCATTTTTCAACGGCAAACCCGCCGAGAGGCGGGGACGCAAAGCCTCCGGTCCGACGGAACTTCCGTTCCGGGATAGCGGGGTTGCCTCCGACGGGAGTAAATCGTCATGCGCAGGTTCGGCCCTGGATTGGTCCTCATTGCATTGAGCGCGGCTGCGTTGAGCGGCTGCGGCGGCGGCGACGATGAAACGACGCCGGCTTCCGGAAGCGCACAGCCCCCCGCTCCACCCCCGCCCGGCTCGACCAACCACGCACCGACGATCTCGGGCAATGCGCCCGGCGCAGTGAACGCGTCGAGTGCTTATAACTTCCTGCCGACGGCAGCCGATGCGGACGGCGACACGCTCGCGTTCACCATCGACAACAAGCCTGACTGGGCCACGTTCAACACGTCCACCGGCCGGCTGTCGGGCACGCCCGCTGCCGCCGACGTCGGCACGTACTCGAACATCGCGATCTCGGTGAGCGACGGACATGAGAGCACCGCGCTGAATGCGTTCGCGATTGCGGTCAACGCCATGTCGAACGGGCGCGCGACATTGTCCTGGACGGCGCCGACCGAGAACACGGACGGCAGCACGCTGTCGAACCTCTCCGGTTACCGGATCCGCTACGGCACGAACGCGAACGCGCTGACGAACACGATCGTCATCGACAATGCGAGCGTGACGACCTTCGTGGTGGAAGACCTGGGGCCGGCGACGTGGTACTTCGCGGTCACTGCCGTGACCAGCAGTGGCTCCGAGAGCACGTACTCGAACGTAGCCAACAAGGCTATCTAGTCAGTGATTGCGGACGACGCGCACGCGCGCGTTTTCCGGCGGCTGCGCCTGTTCCAGCGCTTCGACGAAGCGCCGCGTCCACGTAGCGATGTCGTTGCGCTTCAGGACCTGCATCATCGCAGCGTGACGCTCGCGTCGTTCCTGTAGCGACATCGACAGCGCCGCCTGGATCGCGTGGCTCACCGCCCGTGTGTCGTACGGATTCACCTGCAACGCAGCCGTGAGCTCGCGCGCCGCTCCCGCCAGATTCGACAGAATCAGCACGCCAGGATCTTCCGCGGCCTGCGCGGCGACGTATTCCTTGGCGACCAGGTTCATGCCGTCGCGCAGCGGGGTGACGATGCCGACGTTCGCCGCGCGCAGCAGTCCCATCAGCGTGGGGTGCGGGAAGTTGCGATTGAGATAGCGGATCGGGGTCCAGTCCGTGTCGGCGAAGCGCCCGTTGGTGCGGCCAGCGGCCTGCTCCAGCGCCTGGCGAATCTCGGCATACGCGCGCACGTCCGCGCGCGACAGCGGCGCGATCTGCATGTACGTGATGCGGCTGAGCATGTCGGGATAGGCTTCGAGGAAGTGCTGGTACGCGTGGAACCGCTCGACCAGCCCCTTGCTGTAGTCGAGCCGGTCGACGCCGATCATCAGCGTGCGGCCCATGAGGCTGTCGGTCATGCGCTTCACGACTTCCGCGTCCGTCGCTTCCACCGCCTCGGCCTGCACGGTCGCGACGTCGACACCGATCGGAAACACTTCCGCGCGAATGACGCGGTCGCCGCTGACGCGGATGCGGCCCTCGCCGCGCAATGCTTCCGGACCGCACAGGTGCTCGATGCCGGACTGGAACGAGCGCAGGTCGTTCTGTGTCTGGAATCCGACCACGTCATAGCTCGTCAGGTCGCGCAGCAGCTCCGCGTACGCGGGCAGCACGCGCAGCATCTCGATGTTCGGAAACGGGATGTGCAGGAAAAAGCCGAGCGGCCGGCGCACGCCGAGCTCGCGCAGCCGCCGGCCGAGCGGGATCAGGTGATAGTCGTGCACCCAGACGATGTCGTCCTGCTCGAGGAGCGGCGCGAGCTTCTGCGCGAACGTGCGGTTCACGTTCTCGTACGCGTCGCGCTGCTCGGCGGCGTAGCGCATGCTGCGCTGGAAGTAATGGAACAGCGGCCAGAGAACTTCGTTCGCGTAGCCGTTGTAATAGAGATCGAACTCTTCCTTCCTGAGATCGATCGTGGCGTAGGTGACGCCCTCGCGAATGTGGATGTCGGGATCGCCCGGCTCGTGGTCCACCGCCTCGCCGCCCCAGCCGAACCACAAGCCGCCGGTGCGCTTGAGCGCGCTCAGGATGCCGATCGCGAGCCCGCCCGGAGCAGCCGATTTACGCGGCAGCGAAATCCGGTTCGAGACGCAGACCAGTCGACTCATCCTGCGGATACTCCCTTGGGGGCAGCTGCATGCCGCCATGCCGTTGGGAGTAACCGTTACACGCTGACATTTGTTCCGGTCGAACGCTCTGCGCTCAGAGCGGCTCGCGATAGCGGCGCATCCAGATCGAGGCTGCGACGAAGCCGGCAGCCACGATCAGCCCGACCCACAGCCAGGGATTCGAAAAGAAGCCGACCGGATCGAGCAGATCGAGCACGCGATGCGGCACTCCATGAGCATTGATGCCGTCACCGTCGACGATCAGCTGCGCGCCCTTGGCACGGGGCGCGAGCGCCATCAAGACCGGATCGTTCAGGCGCGAATTGATCGCGTCCTGCACGTAGTGCGTGCGCATCGCTACGCGCTCGAACACCGCGACCGCGACTGGGATGAAGACGGCCCAGAGAATAGTGACTCGCTTCGCCCAGGCCGACACGAGCAGCAGCCATCCGGCTACAGGCGCGTACCACAACGCGATGGCAAACTGCCAATAGATGATGGCGACGGTCGTCTGAACCAGTTGCGCGCCGCCCCAGGCCGGCAAAGGATTCACGCCGGCGATGAGCGCGATGAGGCTGGCAACCACCAGCAAGGTCAGAATCGTGACCACCGCGACTGCGACGACGATCGCGCCGGAAACGAACAGCGCGGTGAAGATCTTGCTAAGGACGGTGGTCGTGTCCGATACCGGCATCGACTTCCAGAACAGCACGCTGCGGTCCTTGCGCTCGCCCTGCAAGGCATCGAGCAAGTAGAAGAACACGGCGACGTGCATGATGATCGAGATGGCGTACGCGATTGCGCCAAAACCGATCGTGACGCCCTGGCCCAGCATCTGCGCGGGCACCTGGGCGAGGGCGCGAATCTCGCCCCAGTTCGCGATCGCAACCCAGACGATTGCGAGCAGCGCGAGTGCACCTGGAATGAGCGGCGCAACGGTGAGCGAGCGGTTCTCCCACAACTCGCGCATCACCGACCAGTAGAACGGCCGGACCGGACGCGCTGCAGTGGTCGGCGCCACGAAGCTCTCGGATGTTTCGGTTGCTGCGTTCATGCCGCGGCTCCTTGCTGTCCGCCGATCATGGCGACGAACAGGTCTGCAATGCTGGGGGTGCGCGCCTCGCCGAGCGCGGAGATCTGCGCACGATCGGGGTTGTCGAACAGGAACACGCTGCGGCCGAACACCTGCCGCTCGTGCATCGGTTTCAGCGCGCGCGCCGCTGCGGTCTGCTCGGGCCGCACCATGACTTCGACGTAGCGGTTCTCGAAGTCCTCCATGCTGCAGTCGAGCACCAGTCGACCCCTGTTGATGAACATGACGTCGGTGAGCACGTGCTGGATTTCTTCGACCTGGTGCGTCGTCACGACGATCGTGCGGCTGTGGTCGAAGTAGTCGTTGAGCAGCGTGTCGTAGAACGCCTTGCGATACAGGATGTCCAGGCCGAGCGTCGGCTCGTCGAGCACGAGCAGGCGTGCGTCGATGGCCATCACCAGCGCGAGATGCAGCTGGGTGATCATGCCCTTCGAGAGCTTGTGCACGCGGCTGTCGCGCGGGATGTTGGTCTTCGCGAGGAAGGCCTCGGCCTTGGCGCGGTCGAAGCGCGGATGTACGCCTTCGACGTAGTCGAGCGCCTGCGACACCTTCAGCCACGGC
>DATEKT010000155.1:0-2547 GCA_035277305.1 Steroidobacteraceae bacterium
GCCGACCGTGATGATGCCGATCTTGGGATTGCGCCCGCCCGAGATGATCACGCGGTTGAGCTTGTTCGCCTTGACGAAGGCGAGCATGGCGTCGCGCTTGTAGTCGTGCAGGCGCGCTTCCATGTCGAGGATGCCGTCGACGAGGCGGATGTTGAGCCCGCCCGGCGGCATCCTGAATTCGTCGTCGCCCGGAATGACGATCTTCACGCGGTCGAGCGCGCCGTCGACCACGGCGGTCGACTCGACCGTCTCGTGCATGCATTTCAGCGCCGCCCACGAGCCGCAATAGCGCGACATCGCCCAGCCGTAGAGCGCATAGTCGATGATCTCCTGCACCCCCGCGGGGTTGAGGATCGGGATCATCACGTCGACGAAATGGAATTCGGACTGGTGCGCGGTGGTGGAGGATTCCGCCGTGTGGTCGTCGCCCATCAGGGCGAGCACGCCGCCGTGCTTCGAGGAGCCGGCGAAATTGGCGTGGCGGAACACGTCCCCGGTGCGGTCGACGCCCGGCCCCTTGCCGTACCACATGCCGAACACGCCGTCGTACTTGCCCTCGCCGCGCAGTTCGGCCTGCTGGGTGCCCCAGATCGCAGTTGCGGCGAGGTCCTCGTTGAGGCCGGTCTGGAAGACGACGTTGTGCTTGTCGAGATGCGGCTTCGCCCGCATGAACTGCTGGTCGAGCCCGCCGAGCGGCGAGCCGCGGTAGCCCGAAACGTAGCCGGCGGTGTTGAGCCCGCCGAGACGGTCACGCTCCTGCTGCATCAGGCTGGCGCGGATCAGCGCCTGATAGCCGGTGACGAACACGCGGCTCTGGGTCAGATCGTATTTGTCGTCGAGCGTGACGTTCTTCAGCGTCATTGGGCCTCCGCGAGGCATTCTGACCGTGCGGCTGCACTGCCGCCAAGGTCATAACGTTTCCGACGCCAATCTAGGCACCGACTCGCCGGAATAAAAGCGTCAGCAATGCTGACATTTCGACACGCGAGGGTCAATTTCGTTTGGTGCTGGGATGCCAGCACGAAGTTGCACGCAGAGGTCGCGCCGCGACATTTGGCGCAACGCAGCATCGGCTACTTCGCCGTCAGCTCGGCCATCTTCCTGGCGAGTTCTTCGAGCGTGAACGGCTTCGACAGCAGCACCACGCCGGGATCGAGCATGCCGTTGTGCACGATGGCGTTGCGGGTATAGCCGGTGGTGAACAGCACCTTCAGCGCCGGACGGCGCGCCAGCGCGGCCTCGACCAGCCGCCGGCCGTTCATGTCCGGCATCACCACGTCGGTGAACAGGATCGCGATGTCCGGCTCGGCGTCGATGATGTCCAGCGCCTGCCTGGCGCCGTCGGCCTCCAGCACGCGGTAGCCGAGATCGCGCAGCGCGTCGGTCGAGTAGCGCCGCACCGCGTCTTCGTCCTCGACCACCAGGATGGACACGCTGCCGTCGTTGGTCGGCAGACTGCCGCGGTCGATCGCCGGACGCGCCGGCTCGGCGGCCCCGAAGTAGCGCGGCAGATAGACCTTGATGGCCGTGCCTTCACCGAGCTCGGTATAGATCTTCACGTGACCGCCGGACTGCTTGACGAAGCCGTACACCTGGCTGAGCCCGAGGCCGGTGCCGATGCCGCTCTTCTTGGTGGTGAAGAAAGGATCGAAGGCTTTCGCCGCGACGTCGCCGGTCATCCCGGCGCCGGTGTCGGTGACCGCGAGCATGACGTACTGCCCGGCCGGAACCTCGGTATGCTCCACGACATAGTTGTCGTCGAGATGCGCATTGGCGGTTTCGATCGTCAGCTTTCCGCCGTCGGGCATCGCGTCGCGCGCATTCACCGCGAGATTGAGCAGCGCGTTTTCGAGCTCGTTCGGATCGGCATGGATGCGCCACAGCCCGCCCGCCAGCACCGTCTCGACACGGATCGCCTCGCCCAAAGTCCGGCGCAGCATCTCGGACATGCCGGAGACGAGCTTGTTGGCATCGACCGCCGCCGGCGCGAGCGGCTGCTGGCGCGAGAATGCAAGCAGCCGCTGGGTCAGTGCGGCGGCGCGCTTGCCGCCCTCCTGCGCGCCGGTGAGATATTGGTCGATGCTGGTCACGCCCTTCGCGAGGCGACGCTTCGCGAGCTCGAGATTGCCGAGCACGACCGCGAGCATGTTGTTGAAGTCGTGTGCGATGCCGCCGGTCAGCTTGCCGATCGCGTCCATCTTCTGCGCCTGGCGCAACGTTTCCTCGGCGCGCTCGCGGCGCGCCATTTCGTCGACCAGTTCGCGGGTGCGGTCGGACACCATCTTCTCGAGCGAATCGGACAAGCGCTGCAGATCGGTGATCGCCGTGTCGCGCTCGCCTTCGCGCTGCGCGAGGGCGACGGACGCGGTGGAGATCGCGTTGCCGATCGCGCTGATCTCCGCGACCGGGAGGGTGCGCGCCGCGACCCGTTCGCCGCGCCCGAGCTGCGCGGCCCCGGCCGAGAGCACCTGCATCGACCCGGCAAGCCGGCCGCCGACCACATATGCCAGCAGCAGCGCCGCGACGGTGAGCGCGACGCCGAGCGCG
>DATEKT010000156.1:0-6680 GCA_035277305.1 Steroidobacteraceae bacterium
CCGCTGGTCGTCGATTACGACACGCGCAGCTCCGACGATCTGATCTGGGGCATCGGCCTCGGTTGCGAAGGCGCCATGACGATCCTGATGGTGCGGCTCGACGCGGCCAACGACTATCAGCCATTCGCCTTCATCGAGGACTACCGGCGTCATAGCGTGCGCGGCAATTTTGCGCTGGTCGCGCATTCGAGCAACGGGGAATACCCGCTTGGCGCAGCGTTCCGCTCGGACTCGGCAGCTGCGCTGCCCGCCGGGGTCGACGAGTTGCTGCGCGCCACCAGCAATCTGCGCGCCGCGACGACCGTCGAAACCAGCGGCGCGACGTTCCTGATCGTGCCTATCGAATTGCCGCCGCGCCTGCTGGTGCTCGGCGCCGGCCCCGACGCGATGCCGCTGGTGGAGATCGCAGGGCTGATGGGCTGGCACGTCACGGTGCTGGATCATCGGCCGGCCTACGCGGTCGCCGAACGATTTCCGCGCGCGCAGCGTGTCGTGCTGAATCCTGCAGGGGAGCTGGCGCGAGAATTGCGCGCGTTGCACTACGACGCCGCGGTCGTGATGAGCCATCATCTGCTCTCGGACCAGGCGTACCTGGCTGCGCTCGCCGAACACCGGGCAATACCGTACGTAGGGCTGCTCGGACCTGCCCCGCGCCGCGCGCGATTGATGCAGGAGCTCGGCGATCAGTCGCAGCTGCTCGCCGGACGGCTGCGCGGACCCATTGGCCTGGATATCGGCGCCAGAACGCCGGAGACCATCGCGCTGGCGATCGTCAGCGAAATTCAGGCAGTGCTCGCCGGCCGGCCCGGCGGCCCGTTCGCCTCACACTCGTAGCGGCAGCGTCCGCACGCGCTTGCCCGTCAGCGCGAACACGGCGTTGGCGACAGCCGGCGCCAGCGGCGGCACGCCGGGCTCGCCGAGACCGCCGAGCGTCGCGCCGGAGCGGATGAACTCGACACTGATGCTCGGCGCGTCCGCCAGCTTCGGCATCGGCACATCGTGGAAGTTGCTCTGCGCGACGCGACCGCCCGCGATCGTCACCTCGTTGAACAACGCAGCCGAGAGCGCGAACACGATGCCGCCTTCGACCTGCGCGGTCGCGGTGTCGGGATTGATCACGTCGCCGCAATCGACGGCCGCGCACACGCGGTGCACCTTTACGCGTCCGTCGACGATCTCCACTTCGGCGACTTCGGCAACGATGGAGCCGAAACTTTCGACGAGCGCGATGCCGCGGCCGCGCCCCGCAGCCGGCGGCGTGCTCCAGTCGGCCATCGCCGCTGCTTTCTCGAGTGCCGCCAGATGGCGCGGCGCGTGCGCCAGCAGCTCGCGTCGATACGCGAGCGGATCTTTGCCGGCGGCATGCGCCAGCTCGTCGACGAATGATTCGGTGAAGAAGCCGTGCTGGGTGTGAGCGACCGAACGCCACGCGCCCACGCGGACGTGCGTCGGCGCTTCGACCGCGCGGATGTCCTGATGCTCGATGCCGTACGGCAACGCCGCCGCGGCATCCTTGATGTTGAACTTCGACACCCACGCCGATGGCTTGCCGTCGTCGCCGAGCGCGGCCTTGTAGCGGCCGACGACCGCGGGCCGATAGAAGTCGTGCTGGATGTCTTCTTCGCGGCTCCAGATCAATTTCACGGGCGCGGGCGAGGTTTCCTTGGCAATGCGCACCGCCTGCTCGATGAAATCCATCACGCCGGGCAACCGGCGACCGAAACCGCCGCCGAGCTGCTGATTGTGGATCGTCACCTGTTCGGGCTTCAGCCCTGAAACTTCGGCGGCGGTCTTGCGCGCGCCGAGCGGATCCTGCACGCCGGTCCAGACTTCGCAGCGTCCGTCGGCGATGCGCGCGGTGGCGTTCATCGGCTCCATCGTCGCGTGCGCAAGGAACGGCACGCGATACTCGGCCTCGACGACTTTCGCGGCGCCCTGCAATGCCTCGCTGCCCTTGCCGGAGGTGAAGACTTCCTGGTGGTGCTCCTTGTCATCGATCGACGCGACGATCGCCGCGTAGATCGTGTCGCTCGTGACCTGCTCGTTCCCGGTCTGTTCGAACTTCGGCGCGAGTGCGCGCAAGCCCTTCAGCGCACGCCAGTAGCCGTCCGCGACAACTGCAACCGCGTTGTCGAGCTTCACGACTTTCTGCACGCCGGGCAGCGCCTCGGCCGGCGCCGTGTCAACCGACACGAGCTTCGCGCCGAACACCGGCGCTGCCGCGATCGTCGCGTACACCATATCCGGCAGCGTCACATCGACGCCGTACGTCGCCGAGCCGTTCACCTTCGACGGGATATCGATGCGCCGCGTCGGCTTGCCGACGATCGTGTAGCTGTCGCGCGACTTGAGCGGCGGGTGCACCGGCGGCTTCAGCAATGCAGCCTGCGGCGCGAGCTCACCAAACGTCGCCGAGCGGCCGGATCCGGAGTGCGTCACTCGCGAAAGCTTCGCGGTGCATTCCTCGACCGGCACTTTCCACTCGTTCGCGGCGGCTTCGAGCAGCATCGACTTCGCCGCGGCGCCCGCGACGCGCATGCCGAGATGACCGGTGCCGCGCACGGCGCTGCTGCCGCCGGTCACCTGCAGATCCATCATCTCGGTGAGCTTGAACGTCCAGAAGTCGATGCCGCGCTCCATGTACTTCGGAATCGCCGCGACGACGGGCACGAACACGCGCACCAGGTAGCCGTTCGCGTAGTCGTCGGTACCGGGCGCTTCTTCGAAGCGTACGAGGTTCCAGTCGGCCTCCAGCTCCTCGGCGCACATCATCGCGAGCGCGGTGTGCACGCCGGTTCCCATCTCGCAGTGAGGAATGACGACCGATACGGTGTTGTCGGCGCCGATCTTGACCCAGGTCGTAAGCTGCGGTGTGCCGTCGCGACTGTCCGGCGTGACGCGCAAACGATTCGGCGCGAACGCGATGCCGGCGACGCCGAGCGCGAGACCGCCGCCGAGCAGGCCGCCGGTCGCGAGGACGGTGCGGCGTGTCCACTTGTTCATGGCGCACCTGCCTCGGTCTTCGTCTGCCCCACGGAATGGATCGCACGGCGCACGCGCTCGTACGTCCCGCAGCGGCAGATGTTGGTCACTTCAGCGGAGATCTCCTCGTCGCTCGGCTGCGGATTGCGCGCCAGCAATGCGGCGGCGGCCATGATCATTCCCGACTGACAATAGCCGCACTGGGGAACCTGGTGCTCGATCCACGCGGCCTGCAGCGGGTGCAGCTGCTCCTTGGGAGCGAGCCCCTCGATCGTCGTGATCTTCACCGCCTGCATCGACGATGCAGGAACCGAGCAGGAGCGCACGGCGGTGCCGTCGACGTGCACCGTGCAGGCACCGCACGCGGCGATCCCGCAGCCGAATTTGGTCCCGGTCAGGCCGAGGGACTCCCGCAGCACCCACAGCAAGGGCGTGTCCTCGTCCACCTCGGCGGTGCGTGACTCGCCGTTTACATCGAGCGTGATCTGCATACGATTCCCCCGGCTCTCTTCGTCGTGGGATCATTCTGCGCCCGCGACGCGGATCTGACCACATGCCCACCAACCCTCGCCTCGGATTTCTCGTTGCCAGCGCGCTCTGCTTCGTAGCGGGAGCGGTCGCTTTCGATTTCATATTCGAGTCAGGCGGCGGCGGAATCCTCGGCCTGCTGCTTCTCTACGCTCCTTTCGTAGTCCTGGCCCTGATGGCCGCGTCCCTCGAGCAGAACTGCTCGCGCAGTTGGGCAGTCGTTTTCTTCGCGGTCTTCGTCTGCGTCCTCGGCGGGCTCGACTTTCTTGGCTTTCGGGATGCCGACCTCGCCCTCGCGCAGCGCAAGTGGACCGCGGCGGCGCTCAGCCTGGGCTTCCCGGTGCTCGCGAGCGTCCCGGTCCTTGTCGTTGCGGGTGTGGTCGCCTTCCTGATCCGGAAGGTGCACGAGAGGGGCAGCAACAGGCAGGCCTAACCGCGGCGCAGGCCGCGCAGCAGCCGGCGGGCGTGCTTGTCCGGGCGCCCGTCCGGGGCCGGCGGGGAGAGTCGCGAGCGCTCGCGCTTCTGCTCGCGGGCGGCAATGCTCGCTTCGGTCTCGACGTAGTGACTGCGCGCTTCCGGCGCCGGGCCGCGCCGCACCGGCAGGCTGCGGATTACAACCTCGAAGCGCTGCTCGTCGCGCGTGATCTCGATCCGGTCGTCGACGTGCACCGCGCGCGACGGCTTGACGCGCTCGCCGTTGACATGCACGAGACCGCCCGCGACGGCTGTAGTCGCCTGGGCCCGGCTCTTGAAGAAGCGTGCGCACCACAGCCATTTGTCGATGCGCAGCCCGCCCGGCGTCGTTTGCTCGTCCATCATGATGAGTCTACGCCGTCCAACCTTGTATCATTGCAGCGCTCGTTCATCGCACCATTCAAGAGGTTGGCGTGGCGGCCAGCGACTGCGTCGATCTTCTCATCGTGGGGGGCGGCATCAACGGCGCCGGGATTGCGCGCGACGCCGCCGGGCGCGGTCTGAAGGTCGCGCTGGTCGAGCAAGCGGATCTCGCCTCCGGCACCTCGTCGAAAGCCACCAAGCTGATTCACGGCGGCCTGCGCTACCTGGAATTTTTCGAGTTCCGCCTGGTGCGCGAATCGCTGATCGAGCGCGAGCGCCTGCTGCGCATCGCTCCGCACATCGTGCGGCCGATGCAGTTCATCCTGCCGCACGTGCCGGGGCTGCGGCCGCGCTGGCAGATCCGCTTCGGGCTGTTCTTCTACGACTACTTCAGCGGGCGACGCACGCTGGCGCCCTCGCGCAGCGTGCGCGTCGGCTCGGGCAGCTACGGAGCGCTGCGTCCTGGCATCGATCACGCGTTCTCGTATTCCGATTGCTGGGTGGACGACAGCCGCCTGGTCGTCCTCAACGCGATGGACGCCGCGCAACGGAGCGCATCGATTCACACGCGCACGCAGTTCGTCTCGGCGACAGCCGAGAACGGGGTCTGGCGAGCGCGCTGCATGCGACAAGGCAGCAGCGAACCGCTCGAGATCCGCGCCCGCGCGATCGTGAACGCGGCGGGCCCGTGGGTGGAGCAGGTGCTGAAATCTTTTCCGGCCGCGCAGGTCGAGGGCAGCGTGCGACTGGTGAAAGGCAGTCACATCGTCGTGCCGCGGCTGTTCGCGGGCAAGCACGCGTTCATGCTGCAGAATCCGGACGGCCGCATCGTGTTCGCGATTCCGTACGAGCAGAAGTGGACGCTGGTCGGCACGACCGACGTGCCCTACTCCGGCGATCCCGGGCAGGTGCGCATCGCGGATGAAGAGATCCAGTATCTCTGCAACACGATCAACAGCTACTTCCGGCGTCAGATCACACCGGCAGACGTGCGCTGGTCGTTCGCGGGCATCCGGCCGCTGTTCGACGACGACTCCAAGAGCGCATCGCGCGTCACGCGCGACTACCGCATCGAGCTGTCGCATGCGCACGGCCAGCCCCCGCTGCTGTCGATCTTCGGCGGCAAGCTCACGACGTATCGCAAGCTCGCCGAGACCGTGCTGGAGAAATTGCAGGAGCCACTCGGTATCAGTCCGCGCCGCTGGACGAATCGCGCACCGCTGCCGGGCGGCGACCTGCCGGCGCGACATTTCCGGCGCTTCGTCATCAATGTGCGCAAGCGCTGGCGCTTCCTGCCGATCACCGTCGCACGGCGGCTGGCGCGTGCGTATGGCACGCGCGTCGAGACGATCATCGGCGGCGCGCAATCGTTCGCCGATCTCGGCGAGCACTACGGCGCGGGCCTCACCGCCGCGGAAGTCGACTATCTCGTGCGCAACGAATGGGCCATGACCGACGAAGACATCCTGTGGCGCCGGAGCAAGCTGGGGCTGCACATGTCGGAGGCGGAGCGCAGCCGGTTCGCGGCAGCGCTGAGCGCGAGGTCGCCCCCTTGCGCCTGAACGGTATCAACTACTGCGTCGGATCCGAGCAGTGGCTGCAGGACATCGACCTGTCGCTGGCTGTCGGCGGAATCAACGTGCTGCTGGGTGCGACGCTTGCGGGCAAGACGACGCTGCTGCGGATCATCGCCGGCCTCGACCGGCCGACGTCCGGACATTTGCTCCAGGGCGACACCGACCTCACCGGCGTGCCGGTGCGCCAACGCAACGTCGCGATGGTCTACCAGCAGTTCATCAACTATCCGTCGCTGACTGTCTACGAGAATATCGCTTCGCCCATGCGAGTCGCGCGCAAGAGCGGCGCGGAAATCGCCGCGCGAGTGCAGGCGCTCGCGGAAACTTTGCGCCTCGGTCCGTTTCTTGCGCGCTATCCCGCGGAACTGTCGGGCGGTCAGCAGCAGCGCACAGCTCTGGCTCGTGCCCTCGCAAAGGACGCCGAGCTGCTGCTGCTCGACGAGCCGCTGATCAATCTCGATTACAAGCTCCGTGAAGAGTTGCGCGCGGAGCTCGCGCAACTTTTCGCCGACGGACGTACGACGGTCGTGTACGCAACGACGGAGCCGCTCGAAGCGCTGCAGCTCGGCGGCCACACGACGCTGCTCGCCGCAGGTCGCATCCTGCAATCTGGACCGACGATGCAGGTGTTCCGCCGCCCGGCAACGCTTGCGGCGGCGCGCGCATTCAGCGATCCGCCGTTGAACGTGATTCCGGCGCGCGCGCTCGGCGATCGTTTGCAGTTGCCAGTCGCGCAGGCGGCGCAAAGCGAGATCC
>DATEKT010000157.1:0-39309 GCA_035277305.1 Steroidobacteraceae bacterium
TCCTGGTCATCGAGGACGACGCATCGATTCGCGGCGTCGTGCGCGTGCTGCTGCAGACCGAGCACTACCGCGTGATCGAAGCTGAGACTGCCGCACGCGCGGAGGTCGAAGCGGCAAGTCACAAGCCCGATCTGCTGCTCGTGGACCTCGGTTTGCCCGACGGCGACGGCCTGAAGGTGATTCGCAAGGTGCGTGAGTATTCATCGGTGCCGATCGTCGTCCTGTCCGCACGCACGATGGAAGCGCAGAAGATCGCTGCGCTGGACGCTGGCGCGGACGACTACGTTACGAAGCCATTCAGCGCGCCGGAGCTTCTGGCGCGCGTGAGAGCGGCGCTTCGTCGCAGTGCGCGCGGCAGCGAGCAACCTCCTGTGCTGCAGATCGGCCAGTCGGTGGTCGATCTCAATCGTCGCGAGGCGCGCAATCAGGACGGCGATCTGCATCTCACGCCGCTGGAGTATCGCGTACTGGAGTCGCTGGCGCGTCAAGCCGGAATGATCGTGACAGCGCATCAGCTGCTGCGCGAAGTCTGGGGACCCGGTCGATTCGACGACACGCGCGCGCTGCGCGTGTGCCTGAAAAACCTGCGGCAGAAGCTCGAGCCCGATCCTTCGCGGCCGCGCTACCTGGTTACGGAGGCGGGCCTCGGCTATCGCCTGCGCAGCGGCGAATAGTATTCTCCATGCCATGAGCGTTTCGTCTTGCGCGGCTTCATTGCCGGTCATCGATCTGCACCAGGGCGCCCGCGCCGCGCGCGAGCTCGATCGGGCGTGCAGCGAGTTTGGCTTCTTCTATCTCGTCGGCCACGACATCGATCCCGCACTGGGAGAGCGGTTACTGCAGTTGTCGCGCGAATTCTTTGCGCGCGACGAGGCCGAGAAGCTGCGCATCCACATGTCGCAGGGCGGGCGTGCCTGGCGCGGCTATTTCCCCGTCGGCGGCGAGCTCACTTCGGGGCAACCGGATCTGAAAGAAGGGCTGTACTTCGGCACTGAGCTCGACGATGACGATCCGCGAGTGCGCGCGGGCACGCCGATGCATGGGCGCAATCTGTTCCCGGACGTGCCGGAGTTTCGCGCGACCGTGCTCGACTACATGAGCGGTCTCGAAGCGGCCGGACAGCAGGTGTTGTCTCTGCTCGCCCAGGGCTTGCGCCTCGATGCCGATTACTTTCAGCGTCACTACACCGGCGATCCGACCGTGCTGTTCCGGATTTTCCGCTATCCGCCCGACGACGTCGCGCGCGAGGGTTGGGGCGTCGGCGCACACACCGACTATGGGTTGCTCACGCTGTTACAGCAGGACACGGTCGGCGGCTTGCAGGTTCTGAATCGCGAGCGCTGGCTCGATGTCCCGCCGCTTGCCGGCTCGCTCGTCTGCAACGTCGGCGACATGCTCGAGCGGTTGACGCAGGGCCGGTATCTCTCGGCGCTGCATCGGGCGAAGAACCTCACTGATCGTGAGCGTCTGTCGATGGTGCTGTTCCTGGATCCTGCGTTCGACGCAAAGCTGCAGCCGCTGCCTGGCGTCGCACCCCACTCGGATCAGCCGCACACCAACGTGCGCTGGGATCGCATCGATCCGCACGCGCTGCAAGGCACGTATGGCGAGTACCTGCTGAGCAAGGTCTCGAAGGTGTTCCCGGATCTCTACGCGCGCGAATCCGACGTCGCGCGCCGGTAGCAAGGCAGCTAGGCGGCGCGCGGACGTCGGCGTTTCTAGGGCTTCAGTTGTGCGCGGATCTCGCCGTTCTTGTGCGCGGCGCTGTGCACGTTGACGTACAACTCGCCGGCCTTGTAGGCGGCCAGCTGTGCGTCGGTGAGCTTGGAATCCTTCGGCACGCTCCACACGCCATCGCCGGTCTTCTCCAGCGAGATGATCGGCGGGCCGTTTTTGCCCATTGCCGCCTGGTGGATGTGCGCGGCAATGCCATCGATGCCCTTGGTCTTGACGCTGCCGGTGACGGAATTATCCGCAGCGACTTTGATGCTGCCGCTGCCGGTTGCCGCGGTCTCCACGGCCGGCACTTCCTCGCTGCCAGTCAGACTCAGCTTGGAATCGGCGGCGAGGGCGAGGCCCGGCCCGAGAAGCAGGATCGCAGCGAGCACAATTTTCGTCTTCATGCTGATCACCCCTGTAATGCTTCGAACGCCAGCGAAACGCGTACAGCGTACTTTCGTTCCGGCGTCAGCGCGTGAGCCGGACGACGTAGCCGCCGCCGGGCGCCAGCTCGATCGGCAACGACGACCGGAGGTCGACTTTGCGCGAGCCGATCGTGTAATCGGCGGCATAGCGGTCGGCATTCTTGCCGTCCGCCACGATCGTCGCGGTGTATTCGCCCGGCGGCAGGAATGACAGCGGCAGCTCGATCTTGCGCGGGGTCCAGTCGGTCATCGCCGCGACGTACCAGGTGTCGCCTGCGCGGCGCGCCATGACGATGTAGTCGCCGATCGCGCCCTGCAGGGGTCGCGTCTCGTCCCACGTGGTGGGGATGCCGCCGAGGAAGCGCGAGAACTCGGGTTCCGCGCGATAGGCAGAGGGCGTGCCCGCGAGATACTGCAGCGGACTGTCGTAGATGACGTACTGCGCCAGCTGCTGCGTGCGCGTGCCCTGGCTCATCGGTTGGTCGCCGACCACGCGAAACGATTTCTGCGTGGCATTGAGCATTGCGCCGCCTTCCCAGTCCATCGGGCCGGCCAGCATGCGCACGAACGGCACGGTCAACGCGTGATCCGGAGTGACGCGATCGCTCCACATGTTGTACTCGTGCCCGAGCACGGCCTCGCGCGTGAGCAGGTTGGGGTAGGCGCGCTGCAGGCCGGTCGGCTTGGCGACGCCATGCAGATTGACGACGAGATGCCGCTGTGCCGCTTCGCGCGCCAGGAGCTCCTGAAACCGCAGCATCGGCTGATCGTCGCGATCCATGAAGTCGACCATGATGCCGCGCGCTCCCCACGCGGCGTACCGATCGAGCGCCTGATCGAGATTGCTAGCCAGCGCGCGCGCTTCGTTCCACAGCAACACACCCACGCCCTTGCTGTTCGCGTAGGCAATGAGGCCGGGCACATCGATATCGGGATTGAGCTTCGTGTTGTCGCCCGCGTCCGACCAGCCGGCATCGAACATCATGTATTCCACGCCGTACTCGGCGGCGAAGTCGATGTAGTGACGGTAAGTCGCGGTGTTCAGTCCGCTCGCGAAGTCGACGCCGTACAGCAGACGGCTGGTGATCCATTCCTCGGTGGACTGGCCCGGCCGGATCCACGCAACGTCCTGCAACTCCAGCGGACTGGCAAGCCTGTAAACGAGGTCGTTGCCGAGCAGACCCGCAGCATCCGGCGACACCATCAGCACGCGCCAGGGGAATGTGCGTGTGCCCGGCGTACGTGCGAGATAGTCGGCGCGCCGCGTGATGAGAGATTGGCGGAACTCGCCGCCGAACACCTGCTCTTCCAGCGGATAGCGCGCGAAGTCACCCGCGAGCGCGGGCTCGCCGGGCACGTGACGCAACCACAGTCCCGGATAGTCGCGCAGGTCGGATTCGGTGAAGCCGACGTAGCCGCCGGCGGTCTGCACGGTGATCGGAAGATAGGCGAGGCGCGCGTCGGGCACGGCGTCAGCCGCCAGTTGCTGGTAGTTCTCTTCGTAGCTGGACTGGAAGCAGTCGACGCCAGGTTCGGTGCGACAGTTCACCAGTGCGAGCCAGATCGAATCGTCCTTCGCCAGGCGCAGGCCGGCGCTTTCGTTGCGCACGATCACTTCGCCCTCGATGGCGGTTTCGAAGCGATAGGCCAAGCCGTCGTCGTAGACACGAATCGTCGCCGCGAGCTTGGGGCCGAAGGACAGGCGCAGCTCGTTGTACCGGTCAGGGATAACGGCGCGCTTTTCCGGCACGACAGGCCGGAGAGTCTCGTTGACCGTGCGCCGCGCGCTTCCGCTCAGTCGGGGGAGTGCTTTGGCGCGCAAGTGTCCATCCACGTCGAGACCGACGGCTGGCGTGCGAGCCACGGTCTTGCCGCGATAATGCACCTCGAGCGTGAGCGTATCGTCTGCGCGGATTACCGCTTCCAGCGCTTCTGTCGGTGCCCGCAGGCGGAAAGTTTCAGCGGTTGCCGGCAACGCCAGCATCGCGAGAGCCAGGCTGCCCAGCGCCCGGATCATCCCCAGGCCGGCTGGCCGGGCACGAGCGGCACGCACGCGTCGTACCGTCCGGGAGTGATCTCGTAGCGCATCGCGCGCGTGAGCCCGATTTCCGAGCTGAAGTACACCTGGAGCGCGAGATCGCGCACGACTCCGAACCAATGTGTCTTCGCAGTAAGTGCCGCGGCGTCCAATTCGCGGAGTAACTGCTCGCGCACGGGCTGCTGCAGCGAGCTGAATTCGCCGCCGCGTTCGCGGCATGCGGCGCGAAACTCGTCCAGTCCTTTGGCCACCAGCTGCTGCACGTCGGCCTGCATGCAGTCGTGGAGAATCAGGACCATCGTCGCGCCGACGCCTGCCGCCTTGGCTCCCGGGGAGGCCTCGGTCGTCGGCAGGAGCGTGTCGGCGATGTCCTCCAGCAGTGTCTGATCGGCGCTCGCGGCGCCCTGCGCTGCGGATTCGCGATTCTTCGGCGCACATCCAGCCAGCACGCCAGGTATGAGCAGTGCGCTGCCGAGGAGGACGGTCGAGGTTTTCAGCGCCTCGCGTCGAGTGACTGTCGTGACGGGCTGATCGCGCTTCACAGGTTCCGCCTGTTCAGTTCCTCCACGGCATGATTCACCGCGCGAGCAGTGAGCGCCATGTAGAGGAGAGAAGGACTCTGGTTGCCGGTGGAGGTCATGCAGGCGCCATCGGTGACGAACACGTTCGGGCACGCGTGCAATTGGTTCCAGCCGTTCAGGAGCGAGGTCTTCGGATCGCGTCCCATGCGGCAGCCGCCCATCTCATGGATGTCGCGACCCGGATTCCAGTTGTTCTCGTCCGTCTTGATGTCGCGGCAGCCGGCAACGGCGAGCATCTCTTCCGCCTGCGTGCGGAAGTCGCGGATCATCCGCGCGTCGTTGTCGTCGTAGGCAACCGACGTGACCAGCAACGGCATGTCCCATTCGTCCTTCCGGGACTCGTGCAGGCGCACGTGGTTCGACTCCTTGGGAACGGTCTCGCCTTGCAGGTACATGTAGATCTTCCACTGCCCGGGCCGGGCCTGCGCGTCCTTGTACGCGCCGCCGACGCGGTCCGGCGTAGTCTCGCCGCGATCGCGGTAAGCGCCGGTGAAGGTCGTGTAGCCACCCACGAAATCCATCTCCTTCTTCCCGAGGTTGCGGAAGTTGGCAACGATGCATTCCGAGGGCCTGCGGCCGAAGTAGTACTTGTCCTCGAAGCCGTCGATCGCGCCACCGCCGCCGGAGCGGTAGTTCTGGAACGCCACGTATTTCCCGAGCAGGCCGTTGTCGTTGCCGAGCCCGTGCGGGAAGCGCGCGGAGGTCGAGTTGAACAGGACCAGCACCGAGTTGAGCGCCGACGCAGCCACGAAGATGATCCGGGCGCGGTACTCGCTGACCGCATGCGTATGCGCGTCGATCACGCGCACGCCCGTCGCGCGGTTCTGGCGCTCGTCGTAAATGATGGAATGCACGACTGCGTCGGGACGCAGCGTCAGGTTGCCGGTCTTCGCCGCCCACGGCAGCGTCGAGGAGTTCGAGGAGAAGTACGCGCCGAACGGGCAGCCGCGCCAGCACATGTTGCGCGAGCGGCAGGCGCTGCGTCCTTGCTGCAGGTGGATCGGCTCGGGCTTGGTGAGATGCGCCCACCGCCCGTGCACCACGTAACGATTGCCGTAGTGCGCACGGATCTTGTCGCTCATGTGCTGCTCGGGGCAGTTGAATTCGAACGGCGGCAGGAATTCACCGTCCGGCATCGATTCGATCCCGTCGCGCGTGCCGCAGACCCCGATGAAGCGCTCGACGTGCGAGTACCACGGAGCGATGTCCTCGTAGCCGATCGGCCAGCCGATCCCGTAGCCATGCCGCTCCGGCGCCGTGAACTCGAAGTGGCTCCAGCGCTGGCAGGCGCGGCCCCACATGATCGACTTGCCGCCCACCTGGTAGCCGCGGATCCAGTCGAACGGCTTCTCCTGCACGTAGGGATGCTCGGCGTCCTTGATGAAGAAGTGCTGCACGTCCTCCGCGGCGATCACGCTCATCACCGGGTTTTCCTCGATCACCTTGCGCGTCAGCTGGCCCCGGTGCGGGAGCTGCCAGGGTGCGAGGTTCGCGGTCGGATAGTCCTTGATGTGTTCGACGTTGCGGCCGCGCTCGAGGACCAGGGTCTTCAGGCCCTTGTCGCACAGCTCCTTGGCCGCCCAGCCGCCGGTGATGCCGGAGCCGATGACGATGGCGTCGAAGGTCGTGGGGTCGGTCGCCGATTTGCTGTTATCCACGCCGCCACTATACTTCGCGACTCGAATTGATCCACCCCGGATGCCCGAGTGGCGGAATTGGTAGACGCAGCGGACTCAGACAACACAAATTGAGCCCTCGCGGAGAAATCCACGAGGTGAAGCCCGTCAAACTCGGCGAAGGCCCTGAGCGTAAGCGCTCGAGCTGACACCGAGCCAAGCCCCGGCCGGCGCCGGGGAAGGTGTAGAGAGCAGACGGCGGGCACCTACGGCCGAGAGGCTACGGTGAAGGCGTGCTCCAGACCACGAAACCGCGGATAACTCCGCGAGCTGCGGCGAAAGCCGAAGTGGTACGAAAATCCGCCGCCGTTAAAAGCGTGTCGGTTCGACTCCGACCTCGGGCACCACCCTTCCTTCCTTGATCAGTTGGCGCATCGGTTGCCCGGCTGCGACCTTTTCCTGAACAGCGGCATCTAAGCTGCAGCATGTCGCAATTCATGGGAATCGAGGTCTCGCCGGAAGTGCTCAGCGCAGCACGCGGTGGCGACTCCCGCGCCCAGGAAGCGATCTACCGTTGCTACCAGCGGCCGGTGTATTCGCTGATCCGGCGCCTGATTGCGCGGCCGGCGATCGCGGATGAGCTGTTCCAGGACACCTTCATCGAAATCCTGCGCAGCCTCCCCAGCTACTCAGGCGACGGTGCGTTCGGCGGCTGGGTGCGGGCGATCGCGGTCAGCAAATGCCTCATGTACCTGCGCTCGCGCTGGCATCGCAGCTTTGCGTACCTGGACGCGGACGAGAACGAGCCGCTCGCCGATCTGCTGATCGACACGGCCTCCGGGCCGGACGCGCAGGTGCAGGCGAGCAGTGACGTCGAGCGTGCGCTCGCGACGCTGCCGCCGCTCACGCGCTCGATCGTCTGGTTGCACGACGTCGAGGGTTATACGCACGGAGAGATCGCACGCCTGATGGGGCGCACCGCCAGTTTTTCCAAGTCGCAGCTCGCGAGGGCGCATCAGCGCCTGCGGGAGCTGCTCGACCCGCAGTCCGAGTCATTGCCATGCACGCATCTATCGACAATCTGCTGAGCCTGCGCGACGGCGAGCCCGTGGACGCCGCGATCGCGGCGCACGTGGAGCAGTGCCAGCGCTGTGCAGCCGAGTTGCACAAGCTGCGAGCGATGCAGAGCAAGCTGCAATCGCTGCCGCAGCTCGAAGCGCCGTCGTCGTTCGCGGAGATCCAGCGCGCGATGGCGCAGCCCGCCGCAACGCCGCGCCGTCTCGTGTCGCCGCGGCTCGTGGCGGCGCTCGCGTTCGTGACGCTGACGGCGATCTTCTTCGTGGCGCTGCGCGACGAAACTGCACCCAAGTCTGTGCAGCGCGGGCAACCGGAGACGCCGCAGGAACAACCGACCGACGTCACTGCGCGCGCGCGCGTGCCGGAGCTGATGGCGCAGTCTCAGCGTCTCGAAGACCTGCTGCAGCGACTGCCCGGACGGCCGCAGATCGAGCGCGTGTCGACCGCCGCGATGATCGACACGATCGAGGACCGCATTCAGTGGCTGGATTTTCAGCTGTCCGACGCACCGGACAGCGGCTTGAACGAGGAACAGACGCGGCGCCTGTGGCGCGAGCGCGTCGAGTTGATGGATTCGCTGGTGAAGGTGCGATACGCCGAAGGCGGAGTCGCTTTCTGAGGAGCATGCAGTGAGTAGCAACACCCGAACATTCGCTTCCCTGGCGCTGGCTGCACTGCTGGCGCTCGCTTCGACGGCGGGGGGCGCGGCCGAGGCGGACAAGCAATCGACGGACAAGGAAGCCCAGTCGCAGGCCGAGCTGGAGCGCAAGCTCGCCGATGCGCGCAAGCGGCTCGACGAAGCGGCGCGCGAGGTCGCGAACCTCAGCATGTCCCTGTCGGATGACATGGTGCCGCACATGCGCGGCGCGTTCGGCACGGTGATGGCCGGAGGTCCGCCGCGCGCGGTCCTCGGCATCAACATGGGCAGCGACGACGCGCAGAAGGACGGCGTCGAAGTCGTCAGCGTGAGCCCGGGCGGCGCGGCAGCCGAAGCGGGACTGAAAGGCGGCGACGTGCTCACTGATATCAATGGCACCGCGCTCAAGCGTGACGGCGATGTGTCGGCGCGCGAGAAGCTCATCGTCGCGATGCGCAAGGTGAAACCCGGCGATACCGTCGCGGTCAGCTACCGGCGCGACAACAAAGTGCTGAAAGCGAGCCTTACTGCGCAGCCGTTACGCAACATGTTCTTTACGAGGGCGATGCCGGCAGCGCCTGGTTTTCCCCCGATGCCGCCCATGCCGGACTTCGTCTTCATGCGAGGCGAGGGCGTGTTCGGCTCGGCGGAGCTCGTGCCGATGACGCCGAAGCTCGGCCAGTACTTCGGCACCGAGACCGGTCTGCTCGTGGTGCGGGCACCCGACGACAGTCGCCTGAAGCTGGAAGATGGCGACGTGATCATGGACATCGATGGACGCACACCGTCGAACGCATCGCACGCGCTGCGGATCCTGTCGTCCTATCAGGCCGGTGAGAAGCTGAAGCTCAACATCCTGCGCGCGAAGAAGCGCATGTCGTTCGAAGTCACGGTGCCGCAGGACACCTTCGAGAAGCGTCTCGACCGTCCGCGCATCGAGCGCGACTTCGAGCGCGGCTTCATGCGCTTCGGGACTCCGCCCGGCCCGGTGCTCGAAGCGGTGCCCGCGATGCCGGGCGTTCCCGTCGAAGGCGTCGGCCCGATCACGGTGCCGCTGCCGCCGTTGCCGGATGAGCCGGTGTAGTCTACCGTGCGCGCCCAATGCGGCGCGCCGACTTCGCCTACGACCTGCCTGAAGATCTGATTGCACAGCGGCCCCCGATCGAAAGATCGGGGAGCCGTTTGCTGCATCTGGAGCGCGGCAGCGCGCGTCTGCGCGATCTGCAATTCACGGATCTGCCCTCGCTGCTGCGCGCGGGCGATCTGCTCGTCTTCAACGACACGCGCGTGATTCCGGCGCGCATCGTCGGCAGCAAGCCTACAGGTGGCCACGTCGAGATCCTGCTCGAGCGAGTGATCGAGGGCCGGCGCATCCTGGCGCACGCACACGCGAGCAAGCCGCTGCGCAGCGATGTTCCAGTCTCACTCCCCGGCGGGGTGCAGGCCACCTACATCGGTCGCTGCGACGATCTGTTCGAGCTCGAGCTCAGCACCGATCCGCTGCCGTACTTCGAGCAGTACGGCTCGATGCCGCTTCCGCCCTACATCGAGCGCTCAGCAGAAGCGGACGATGCGACGCGCTATCAGACTGTTTACGCGCGCGAACCGGGCGCGGTCGCAGCGCCGACGGCAGGTTTGCATTTCGATGAAGCGATGCTCGCGCGTTGTCGCGAAATGGGCGTCGGCTCTGCGTTCGTCACTCTGCACGTCGGCGCGGGGACTTTTCAACCCGTGCGCGTCGACAATCTCAGCGAGCATCGGATGCATGCCGAGCGCGTCACCGTCAGCGCCGATGTGTGCGACGCGATCGAGCGAACGCATGCAGCCGGAAAGCGGGTCATCGCAGTCGGTACGACAGTCGTACGCAGCCTCGAATCTGCCGTCCAGCAGGGAAAGCTCGCGCCGTTCTCCGGCGAGACGCGGCTGTTCATCACGCCGGGCTTCCGGTTTGCCGCCGTCGATGCGCTGGTCACGAACTTCCACCTGCCGGAGTCGACATTGCTGATGCTCGTGTGCGCGTTCGCGGGCTACGATGCGGTCATGCATGCCTATCGACACGCCGTGAACGAGCGCTACCGGTTCTTCAGCTACGGCGACGCGATGTTCCTGGAGCGCGCATGAAGTTCGAGCTGCTCGGCAGCGATGGCCGTGCACGCCGCGGACGCATGTCCTTCGCGCGCGGCGACGTCGAGACGCCGGCATTCATGCCGGTCGGCACGTACGGCACCGTCAAGGCGATGACGCCCGAGGAACTGATCGAGAGCGGCGCGCAGATCGTGCTCGGCAACACTTTCCATCTGATGTTGCGGCCGGGCATGGACGTGATCCGCGCGCACGGCGGGCTGCACGGCTTCATGCACTGGGAGCGGCCGATCCTGACCGACTCCGGCGGCTTCCAGGTCTTCAGCCTGGCGACGCTGCGCAAGATCACGGAGGAGGGCGTCAGCTTCCGCTCGCCGCACAACGGCGATCCGGTGATGCTGACGCCGGAGCGCTCGATGCAGGTGCAGCGCGAGCTGGAAGCGGACATCGCGATGATCTTCGACGAATGCACGCCGTACCCGGCGAGCGAGGAAGAAGCCCTCAGGTCGATGGAGCTGTCGTTGCGCTGGGCCGGTCGCAGCCGCGCCGAGTTCGAGCGCCTGCAGAATCCGCACGCGCTGTTCGGCATCGTTCAGGGCGGCATGTACCCGGCTCTGCGGCAGGAGTCGCTCGCGGGCCTGACGCGCATCGGCTTCGACGGCTACGCGATCGGCGGCCTGGCGGTCGGCGAGCCGAAAGACGTGCGCGAGACGATGCTCGAGGCGATCGAGCCGCACATGCCAAAGGATCGACCGCGTTACCTGATGGGCGTCGGCACGCCGGAAGACCTGGTCGAGGCCGTGCGTCGCGGCGTTGACATGTTCGACTGCGTCATGCCGACCCGGCATGCGCGCAACGGGCACCTGTTCGTGTCGACCGGAGTGCTGAAGATCCGCAATGCCCGCTACGAAGCGGACACCGCGCCGCTGGATCCGGAGTGCGCCTGCTATACATGCCGCAATTACAGCCGCGCCTACCTGCGCCACCTGGACAAGTGCGGAGAGATTCTGGCCGCGCGGCTCGGCACGATCCATAATCTGCACCAGTACCAGTTCCTGATGCAGTCCATGCGTGCGGCGATCGAACAACGACGGTTCGACGCATTCGTGGCCGACTTCTACGCCCGCCGCACCTCATCGCTCGACTAGCCGCGACTGACGCCCACCGCATGCTTGCCGATCTCCCGACCGCACCCTGGTTCCGACGCGTTCTCGTCGCCGGCCTGATCCTGGGTATCGTGCTGCTCACGTTCACGGTGCTGCAGCCGTTCATCGTGCCCCTGATCTGGGGCGCCATCCTCGCGTACGTGAGCTGGCCGCTGCAGCAGCGCATCGAACGGTTGATGCGGGGGCGCGCCGGACTCGCCGCGCTGGTGACCTCGCTGCTGGTAACGCTCGCCATCATCGTGCCGCTCGTGTGGCTGATCCTGATGGTGCGTGTCGAAGCCGTCGACGCGTACGCAAAGGTGCAGGCATTCCTCGCCTCGAAACCGACGCTGCCGCCGGCGCTGCGCGATCTGCCGTGGATCGGTGCGTGGGCCGAAGACATGCTGCGGCAACTTTCGGCCGATCCGACGGCAATCCGCGAGCAGCTGTTGCTGACGCTGGAGCAATCGTCAGTCGAGATGTCGAAGCTGATCGGCGGTGTCGGACGCAACGTCGCGAAGCTGTTCTTCGCGGTACTGTCGATGTTCTTCCTGCTGCGCGACGGGCCGCGGCTGCTGCGCGAAGCGCGCGCGATTCTCGAAGGAATTCTCGGCCCGCGCGTACACGACTATCTCGACGCGATCGGCGCGACGACGCAGGCGGTGGTGTACGCGCTGATCCTCGGTGCGCTGGCGCAGGGCACCGTCGCCGGCATCGGTTACTTCTTCGCGGGTGTCGAGGCGCCGGTGCTGATGGGTGCGATCACGGTGCTGATCGCGCTGATCCCGTTCGGCGCGCCGCTGGTGTGGGGGAGCCTGGCGATGTGGCTGCTCGTCACCGGCAAGCTCGGGCCCGGCATCTTCCTGCTGCTGTGGGGCCTGCTCGCGGTCAGCTGGGTCGACAACCTCGTCAGGCCGATGGTGATCTCCAACGCCACGCGCATGCCGTTCCTGCTGGTCGTGTTCGGGGTGCTCGGCGGCGTGCTCGCGTTCGGGCTGGTCGGACTGTTCATCGGTCCGGTGCTGCTCGCCGTGTCGCTCGCGATCTGGCGCGAGTGGCTGGAGGAGCACCAGCAGAAGGAAGCGCCTACTCCTTGACGGGCGCTTTCTCGATCTTCGACAGCAGGATCTTGTCGATCCGCACGCCGTCCATGTCCATGATCTCCACCTTCAGGTCGCGCCAAGTCAGCGTGTCGCCGGCCTTCGGAATGCGGCCGAGACGCGCCAGCACGAAGCCCGCGACCGTGTGGTAGTCGCGGCCGACCATGTCGCGTCGGTTCAGACGCCGCTGCAGCTCCTCGATCGGCAGGTGGCCGTCGATCAGCCATGAGCCGTTCTCGCGCTGCGTGGCTTCGGGCCGCTCGCGGCTGCCGAGCTCGGGCAGCTCGCCGGCGATCGCCTTGAGGATATCGATCGGCGTCGTGATGCCCTCGATCTCGCCGTACTCGTCGGTCACCACCGCGAGATGCGTGCTCGATTTCTGGAACTGATCGAGCAGCTGCAGCACCGAAATCGAATCCGGGATGTGCAGCGGCGGCTCCAGGTCGCGATCGGCGTCGAGCACGCCGCGATGCACGGCTTCGCTCAGGTTCGCCAGCGTGATCATGCCGAGCAGGTTCTCGAGCTTCTCGCGCGCGATCAGGAAGCGCGCGTGGCCGCTGCTCTTGGCCTGCTGCCACAGCGAGTCGATCGGATCCTCGATGTCCAGCCAGATGACGTCCTGGCGCGGAATCATGATCGAGCCGACCTTGCGATCCGCGAGCGCCAGCACGCCCTCGACCAGCCGGCGCTCGGTCGCGAGGAACACGCCGGCCCGCGTGCCTTCGGCGACGAGCGCGCGGACGTCATCTTCGGTCACTGCCGCCTGGGGCGCGGCGGAGACCGGGAGGATCCTGAGAAAGGCATTGACCGTCACGCGCAGCAGCCAGACCGCGGGGGCGGTGAGCCGAGCCATCAGCCGCATGATCGGCGCGACTCGCAGCGCCAGCGTCTCGGCATGCAGCAGGGCCAGTCGCTTTGGCACCAGCTCGCCGATGATCAGCGTGAGGAAGGTGATGATCAGCACCACGATGCCCTTGGCCAGCTCTTCGGTGTACTGGGCGGGCACTCCCCAGGCGTCCAGCTTCACCGCCAGCGGGCCGGCGAAGGTCTCGCCGCCGTACAAGCCGGTGAAGATCGTCAGCAGGGTGATGCCGATCTGGATCGCCGACAGGAGCGTCGTGGGATCCTCGACCAGCGCGATCGCCGACTTCGCTCCGCTCTGGCCCTGCTCGGCGGCGGTCTGCAGCCGCGAGCGCTTGGCGGACACCAGGGCCATCTCCGACAGCACGAAAAAGCCGTTGAGGAGGATGAGAACCAGGACCAGGAGAACTTGGCCGGAAGTCATGGAAGGCATTCACCCCGCCGGGCGCGGAAAGGAGCGCAGAGTGTACATTCCCGCCGCCCCGACCACCGGCGGGGCGTGCCGCCAGCAGGGCCTGTGTATAATGCGCCGCTCTTTTCCACAGGCACTCAATATGGACTGGCTGATTTCCACCGCTGCCGCGCAGGCGCAGAACGCCGCGCAAGGGCAGCCGAACCCGTTGACGAGCCCCAGCATCTGGTTCCTGCCGCTGATGCTCGTAGTCTTCTACTTCCTCCTGATCCGTCCGCAAACCAAGCGCGCCAAGGAACACCGCGCCATGGTGTCCGCGATCGAAGTCGGCGCGGAAGTGGTCACCAACGGCGGCATCCTCGGCAAGGTCACCGAGCTGGGCGAGCAATACCTGACGATCGAAATCGCGGACGGCGTGAACGTCAAGATCCAGCGCGCCACAGTCGCGCAGGTGCTGCCGAAGGGCACGCTGAAGAGCCTCTGACAGTCCCGCATGTATCACTATTCCCGCTGGAAGTACTGGCTTGTCATCCTCGTCATCGTCGTCGGCACGCTCTTCGCGTTGCCGAACGTGTACGGCGAAGGTCCCGCGCTGCAGCTGTCGCGTAACGGTCACGAAGTCACCATGGACGAAGCTGCGCGGCAGCAGGTGCTGGGGGTGCTCGAGACCGCGAAGCTGACGCCGGAAGTTTCCTATCTCCAGAAGGGTCGGCTGGTGATGCGGTTCGCGAGCGACAAGCAGCGCGAGGACGCACAGAAAGCTGTGACGGCCGGCACCAAGGGCGAGTATCTGATCGCTCTGTCCAGCGTACCGCGCGCGCCGGAGTGGATGCGCGAGGTCGGGCTCAAGCCGATGAGCCTCGGCCTCGATCTGCGCGGCGGCGTGCACTTCGTGTACGAGGTCGACGTGCAGGGCGCGCTGGCGCAGGCCGTGGAACGCATGGAACGCGATGCCCGCACGCAGCTGCGCGACAGCAAACCGCGCGTCGCGTTCGGTGCGATCACTTCGAATCCGACCACTGGTGTCGTGCGCGTCGTACTACGCAACGCTTCGGATCTGCAGACCGCACTGGATGCGCTGAAATCACCCGACGGCAGCCTGGTGCTCACTTCCGGTGAAGGCGCCGACGGCACATACGTCGAAATGCGCATGACGCCGCAGGAGCTCAAGCGCCGCGGCGATGTCGCCATCGAGCAGAACATCACGACCTTGCGCAATCGCGTCGACGAGCTCGGCATCGCCGAGCCGATCGTCACGCGGCAGGCCGCGAACCGCATCGTGGTGCAGCTGCCGGGCGTGCAGGATCCGAACGAAGCGATCCGCGTGCTCGGCGCGACCGCGACCCTGGAATTCCGCCTGGTCGACGAAGCCAACAGCCCGTACGAGGCGGAGCAGAACAAGCGCATTCCGATCGGCTCGAAGCTGTACCACATGCGCGCCGAGGGCGGTAACCCCGGCCGTCCCATCCTGCTGAAGCGCGACGTGATCGCGACCGGCGAACAGCTGACGGACGCGAGCTTCAACATCAACACGCAGGAAGGGCAGCCGCAGGTCAATGTGAAGCTCGACTCGCGCGGCGGCCAGTCGATGTTGAACGCGACGAAAGACAACGTCGGCAAGCGCATGGCGGTGGTCTACATCTCGAAGAAGCAGCTGGCGCAGAACGAGACATGCAAGGGCGTGCGCACCGGCCAGATCTGCACCGAAGAGGAAGTCATCAGCGCTGCGACGATCCAGAGCGTGCTGTCTTCGAGCTTCCGCATCACGGGTCTGCAGGCGAATGAGGGGCGCGAGCTGGCCCTGTTGCTGCGTTCCGGCGCGCTCGCGGCGCCGCAGACGATCGTCGAGCAGCGGTCGGTCGGTCCGAGCCTCGGCAAGGACAACATCACGCGCGGCTGGCACGCGATGGGCGTGGGCCTGCTGCTCACGTTCGCGTTCATGGCGATCTACTACCGCGGGTTCGGCTGGATCGCCAACGCGGTGCTGGCGGCGAACCTGGTGCTGACGGTCGGGTTGCTGTCGATGCTGCAAGCTTCGCTGTCGCTGCCGGGTATCGCCGCGGTCGTGTTCCACCTCGGTATCGCCGTCGACGCGAACATCCTCATCTACGAGCGCATCCGCGAGGAACTGCGCGCCGGCAACTCGCCGCTGTCGGCGATCAACGCGGGCTTCGACAAAGCCTTCGCGACGATCGCGGACTCGAACGTGACGACGCTCATCGCGGGTGTCGTGCTGTTCGCATTCGGCACCGGCACGATCCGCAGCTTCGCCATCGTCATGACGCTCGGCATCCTGACCTCGCTGTTCACCTCGGTGGTCGGCAGCCGGGTGCTGGTGCACGCCATCTGGGGCCGCAGGCCGCGCCTGGCGAGTCTGCCCATCTAGTCATCCGGAAAATCGCCCATGGAGTTCTTCCACAAAGTCACGACGTACCCGTTCATGCACACGCGCCGCATGTGGTACGGCGTGTCGGGCGTCGCGATCGTCGCTTCCATCGTGCTGCTGCTGTGGCACGGCCTGAACCTGGGCATCGACTTCACCGGCGGCGTGGTGCTGGAGTTCAAGTATCCGCATCCCGCAGACCTCGAGAAGACGCGCGCGACGCTCGAGCAGGCGCAGTTCACGCATCCGCAGGTGCAGAACTACGGCGACGACACCACGATCGCCGTGCGGCTGCTGCCACAGCCGAATCAGGACGTCAACGCCGTCAGCAAGGCAGTGGAAGAGGTCCTCAAGAAGGTCGATCCGACCGTCCAGCTGCAGCGCGCGGAGGTCGTCGGTCCGCAGGTCGGCAAGGAGCTCACCAACCAGGGCGGCCTGGCGATCCTGTTCACGTTCATCCTGATCGGCCTGTACACGTGGGTGCGTTTCCAGTGGAAGATGGGCATCAGCGCCATCATCGCGACGCTGCACGATCCGCTGATCATTCTCGGCTTCTTCGCGGTCACGCAGATCACCTTCGACCTTGCCGTGCTCGCGGCGATCCTCGCGGTCATCGGCTACTCGCTCAACGACACCGTCGTGGTGTTCGACCGGGTGCGCGAGAACTTCCACAAGACGCGGCGCGCCAACCCCGAAGAGGTCATGGACGCGTCGATCAACCAGACGCTGTCGCGCACCATCATCACCAGCGGCGCGACGCTGCTGGTCGTGGTCGTATTGCTGATCATGGGCGGCGAGACGCTGCGCGGCTTCTCCTGGGCGCTGACCATCGGCATCCTGGTCGGCACCTATTCCTCGATCTACGTCGCCGGCGCGCTCGCGCTCGACATGAAGCTGTCGGCGCTCGACCTGATGGAACGCAAGGAAGATCCTTCAAAAGTAGACGCGATGCCATGACGGGCCTGACAGCGGAGCCCCTGTTCGCGTCATGAACTGGCTCATCTGGCTCTGCTTCTTCGCAATCTTCATCGGCGTACTGGCGCTCGACCTCGGAGTCCTGCATCGCGAATCGCGCGCGATGCACGTGCGGCAGGCCCTCGGCTGGACCGTCGTGTGGATCATCGTCGCGCTGTCCTTCAGCGGCCTGGTCTACGGCGTCTACGAGCATCACTGGTTCGGCTGGCGCGGCATCTCAGCGGATGCGCCCGACGGTGCGCAAGCCGCGATCCAGTTCGTCACCGGCTACCTGCTCGAGTGGTCGCTGTCGGTCGACAACATCTTCGTCATCGCCATCATCTTCACGTACATGAAGATCCCGGCGCAGTTCCAGTACCGCGTGCTGTTCTGGGGCATCGTCGGCGCGATCGTGCTGCGCGGCGCGATGATCGCGATGGGCGCGGCGCTGATCCACGCGTTCGACTGGATGTTCTACGTCTTCGGCGCGATCCTGCTGTACTCGGCGTGGCGCATGTTCGGGAGCGATGAGGATCAGTTCGATCCGGGCAAGAGCGTGCTGGTGCGCCTCGCGCGCCGCGTCTATCCCGTGCACGACCAGCTGGACGGCGAGCGCTTCTTCACGATGGTGAACGGCGCGCGCGCCGCGACGCCGCTGTTCGTGACGCTGCTGCTGGTGGATTTCGCCGACGTCGTCTTCGCGGTCGACTCGATCCCCGCGATCTTCGCCGTGACCCAGGAGCCGTTCATCGTCTTCACCTCGAACGCGTTCGCCATCCTGGGGCTGCGCTCGCTGTACTTCGCCATCGCCGGGCTGATGATGATGTTCAAGTACATCAAGCTCAGCCTGATCTTCATCCTCGGCTTCGTCGGCGTGAAGATGATCCTGCATCATCACCTGGAGATTCCGCACGCGCTGTCGCTCGGCGTGATCGTCGGAATCCTCGCGATCGGCATCATCGCCTCGCTGTGGTCGACGCGGCGCGAGCGGCAACCCGGGCAGCACTGAGGACGGCGAGCATGATCGAACTACTCAGCGACCCGCAGACCTGGCTCGCTTTCCTGACGCTGACGGCGCTGGAAATCGTCCTCGGCATCGACAACATCATCTTCATCTCGATCCTGGTCGGGCGGCTGCCGAAGTCGCAGCAGAAGCGCGGGCGCACGATCGGGCTGGCGCTGGCGATGATCACGCGCATCCTGCTGCTGCTGTCGATCACCTGGGTGATGAGCCTGTCGGCCGACCTGTTCTCGGTCGGCGATCTCGGCATCTCGGGGCGCGACCTCATCCTGATCGGCGGCGGCCTGTTCCTGCTCGCCAAGAGCACGCTGGAGATTCACACGGGCCTGGAAGGCGAGGAGCAGCATCGCGAGAGCGGCGGCCGCGCCACGTTCACCAGCGTGATCGTGCAGATCGCGATCATCGACATCGTGTTCTCGCTCGACTCCGTGATCACGGCGGTCGGCATGGCGGATCACGTGGAAGTGATGATCGCCGCGGTGGTCGTGGCGGTGCTGGTGATGATGTTCCTCGCCGGCCCGATCAGCGATTTCGTCGACCGCCACCCGACGATCAAGATGCTGGCGCTGTCGTTCCTGATCCTGATCGGCATGGCGCTGGTGGGCGAGGGCTTCGAGTTCCACATACCGAAGGGCTACATCTACTTCGCGATGGCGTTCTCGGTCGCGGTGGAGATGCTCAACATCCGCATGCGCAAGCGCATGGCGGCGGAGCCGGTGAAGTTGAGGAAGAAGCTGGACGACGACTGAAGAGTCAGGCTTTAGCCTGACTCTGCAGATTCCTGTTCTTGAAATCCAGGTACAGGTTGTAGAGCGCGACGAACAGCGGGAACAGGTTCGAGAGAATGCCCACCGAGTCGTTCTTGCCGAAGACGAAGTAGGAGAGCAGCAGGACGCTGCCGAACGCGCTCATGTACCAGAAGAGGCGCGGCATCACGACCTTGCCTTTCCTCTGCGACGCCGCGAGCTGCACGAACCAGCGGCCGGCGAACAGGAACACGCCGCCGTAGCCGACCAGCTTCCAGGGTGTGATCGTGACGCCGAACATCACAATCCACACCTTGTTCATGACGAAACCCTCGCGTGGTTATCGCGCGGCCGAATTGCGCAACGCGCTGTGCTTGTAGCCGTAGCCGAAGTACACGATGAAGCCGATGATCGTCCAGCCGACGATCCGGTACCAGGTGCCGCCGGTCAGGAACAGGCTGATGAGCATCAGGCCGCAGAACAGCGTGCCGAGGCCGCCGACGAGCCAGACTCCCTTCACCTTGAACGGCCGCGGCAGTCCCGGCTTGGTCACGCGCAGCACCATGATGCCGATGCACACGGTGACGAACGCCAGCAGCGTGCCGCTCGAGACGAGCTCGCCGAGGACGTTCAGTGGCAGCAGGCCACCCATCAGGCCGGCGCCGATACCGGTGAGCACTGTCGAGAACACCGGCGTTTGCCACTGCGGATGGCAGGCGCGGAACTTCGGCGGCAGCAGGCCGTCGCGCGACATCGAATAGAAGATGCGCGACTGCGCCAGCATCATGACCAGGATCACCGACGTGAGGCCGGCCAGCGCGCCGAAGACCACCGGGATCGTGAGCCAGCGCAGCTCCGGATGTGCTTGCAGCGCGGCCGCGACCGGCGCCGCGTCATTCAGCTTCGGATACTCGAGCATGCCGGTGAGCACGGCGGACATCAGGATGTACAGGATCGTGCAGATGATGAGGCTGGCGAGAATGCCCGTCGGCACGTCGCGTTGCGGATTCTTCGATTCCTGCGCCGCCGTCGAGACGGCGTCGAAGCCGATGTACGCGAAGAAGATGATGCCGGAGGCGCGGATGATGCCGCTCCAGCCGTACTGGCCCCACACGCCGGTGTTCTCGGGAATGAACGGATGCCAGTTGTCGGCCGTGATGTAGAACGCACCGAAGCCGATCACCAGCACGACGATGCCGACCTTGATTGCGACCACGATGGCATTGACCAGCGAGGACTGGCGGATACCGAGCACCAGGATGACGGTCACGACGACGACGATGAACACCGCCGGCAGGTTGAGCATCGCGCCCGTCGCGAAGAAACCTTTCTCGACCGAGTAGTCGATCGGCGCGCTGCTGAGCGCAGCGGGTATGAAATTCAGGCCGATCTCTTCCAGGAACTTCACCAGGTAGCGCGACCAGCCGACCGACACGGTGGACGCCGCGAACAGGTATTCGAGCACCAGGTTCCAGCCGATGAACCAGGCGACGCCTTCGCCCAGCGTCGCGTACGAGTAGGCGTACGCGCTGCCGGAGACCGGGATCATGGCTGCGAACTCGGCGTAGCACAGACCGGCGAAGATGCAGCCGAGGCCCGCGATGATGAACGACAGGACGATGGCCGGGCCGGCGTGCTGGGCGGCGGCGAGGCCGGTCAGCACGAAGATGCCGGTGCCGATGATGCCGCCGATGCCGATCGCGGTGAGCGCGCCCGCACCCAACGTTCTGCGCAGCTCGCCTTTGTCGCTTTCCGCCTTGAGGTCTTCGACGGACTTCACCGCGAGCAGGTTCTTCATCAGCATATTTTTTGTGTTCCTGGTCCTGGTTTCGGGGTGCTGCGCTGCGCGGCACTCTAACCCAAATCGAGTGCAGGTCAATTGCGCAGGTTGGCCGGTATATGTGGCGCGAGCAGCTCCAGCAACGGGGCGTAAACTTTGGGTGTGCCGGCGACGATGTCGCCCTCCTGCTTGTATTCGCTACCGTTCAGCCTGCCGACCATGCCGCCCGCTTCCGTGATGAGCAGGGTTCCCGCCGCGGTGTCCCACGCCGACAGGCCCAGCTCCCAGAATGCGTCCAGGCGGCCCGCTGCGACATAAGCCAGATCGAGCGAAGCCGCGCCCGGACGCCGCACGCCGGCGGTCGCCTGCGTTACGGCCTTGAGCATGGCCATGTAGGAGTCGAGCCACTCCAGGTTCGAGCGATACGGAAAGCCCGTGCCGATGAGTGAGCGCTCGAGCCCGATGTGCGGAGTGACGCGGATGCGCTTGCCGTCGAGTTGCGCGCCGTCGCCGCGCGATGCGGTGAACAGTTCCTGCCGCAGCGGGTCGTAAACGACCGCGTGCTCCATGCGGCCGCGCCGCTGCACGCCGATCGAGACCGCGAACTGCGGGAAGCCGTGCAGAAAATTCGTGGTGCCGTCGAGCGGATCGATGATCCAGACGAACTCGTTGTCCTCGCCGCTCTGGCCGCTTTCCTCCGCGAGGAACGAGTGATTCGGGTAGTGCCTGCGCACTGTCTCGATGATGTCGTGCTCGGCTGCCGTGTCGATTTCGCTCACGAAGTCGTTCTGACCCTTGGCGCGCACGTCGAGGCGGTGCAGCCGGTTCAGGCCACGGACGATGATCTCCCCGGCGCGGCGTGCGGCGCGAACGGCGATGTTCAGAAGCGGTTGCATACGGGGAGCGAGCCTCGTGAGAGCGGTGGGGAGCGGTTAAAGAGCGGGCCCGGGCGGTGCCGGGGGCGGGTAGAATAGCAGCTGAACGCCATGTCCATCCGCATCGTCCTCGTCGACCCGAATCATCCCGGCAACATCGGCGCGGTAGCCCGCGCGATGAAGAACATGGGACTCACCGAGCTGCATTTAGTGCGGCCGAAGTTCTTTCCGAACGCAGATGCCACGGCGCGCGCCTCGGGCGCGGACGACGTGCTCGAAGCTGCGCGCGTGCACGAGGACTTTGGCGACGCGATCGCCGATTGCGGCCTGGTCGTCGGCACCAGCGCGCGGCAGCGTCACCTGCCGTTCGACCTGGTGGAGCCGCGCGACTGCGCTCCGCAGATCGTGCAGGCCGGCCAATCCGGCTCGGCCGCGATCGTTTTCGGCTCGGAGCGCATCGGCCTGACGAACGTCGAGCTCGCACGCTGCAATCTGCTGGCGACCATTCCGACGGCGCCCGGCTACAGCTCGCTGAATCTCGGCATGGCGGTGCAGGTATTCGCCTACGAGGTGTGGCTCGCCGGTCGGCCCGGCGCGCCGGAAATCCCGCCACGCGAAGTGCCGCTGGCGAGCGCGGCGGAGATGACACGTTTGTACGAGCACTTCGAGGAAGTGCTCGAGTACATCGATTTTCGCGACCGCACCGGCGGCGGCCACCTGATGGCGCGCATCCGCCGCTTGTTCAATCGTGCCCTGCTCGATCAGAACGAGATGAACATCCTGCGCGGCGTGCTCACGGCGGTCCAGGCTCGGCGCCGGCCGGCGCGCAAGCGTAGCGACGAAGTGACGGAGTGACGGCGTCCCGCAATTTTCTTATTCTGCCCACAGTGAACACAGCGACTACGATTTATCTCGATTACGCGGCCTCGACTCCGGTCGATCCGCGCGTGGCGGACGCGATGATCGAGTGTCTGCGCCCGAGCGGCGCGCAAGGCAATCCCTCTTCGGCCGGCCACGAGTTCGGGCGGCGCGCCCGCGGCCTGTGTGAGAAAGCGCGGGCGCAGGTCGCAGCCGCGATCGGCGCGACGCCGCCCTGCATCGTCTGGACGTCCGGTGCGACCGAGTCAGACAACCTCGCGATCTTCGGTGTCGCGCGCTTCAACGCCGACCGCGGCCGGCATCTGATCTCGGCCAAGACGGAGCACAAAGCCGTGCTCGATCCGCTCAAGCAGCTCGAGCGCGAGGGCTTCGAAGTCACGTGGCTGAAGCCGGGTTCCGACGGCATCGTGCGGCCGGAACAAGTGCAGGCCGCGCTGCGTCCCGACACGCAGCTCGTCTCGCTGATGCACGTCAACAATGAGATCGGCGTCGTGCAGGACATCGCTGCGGTCGGCGCGCTCTGTCGCGAGCGCGGCGTCGCGTTCCACGTCGACGCGGCGCAGAGCTTCGGCAAGGTGCCGCTCAACGTCGAGACGATGAACGTCGATCTGCTGTCGCTCACGGCGCACAAGATTTACGGACCGAAGGGCATCGGTGCGCTGTACGTGCGGCGCAAGCCGCCGCTCGGTCTGAAGCCGCTCATCTACGGCGGCGGCCAGGAGCAGGGCATGCGCTCGGGCACGCTCGCGACACATCAGATCGTTGGCATGGGCCTCGCGTTCGAGATCGCCGCACGCGAGCGCGAAGAGGACATGGCCCGCATCGGCGCGCTGCGCGATCGGCTGTGGTCGGGCATCGCCAGCGTCGGCGAAGTCGAGTTGAACGGCCATGCCCAGGAACGTGTGGCGGTGCTGTTGAACGTGAGCTTCCGCGGCATCGAGGGCGAGAGCCTGCAGTTCGCATTGCGCGAGCTTGCGGTCTCCGCAGGTTCCGCGTGCTCGTCGGCTTCGGAAGAAGCTTCTTACGTGTTGCGTGCGCTCGGCCACAGCGATCAGCTGGCGCAGAGCTCGCTGCGTTTCAGCCTCGGCCGCTTCACCACGCCCGAGCAGATCGATACGGCGATCGCGGCGGTGAAGCGCGAAGTCACGCGATTGCGCTCGTTTTCGCCCCAAAGCGTCAACCAGAGCGTCAATTCGACGGCACACCCGGAGAACAAGTCGTGAGCGAAGCCTACAGCCCACTCGTCGTCGAGCATTTTGGCCGGCCGCGCAACGTGGGTCGCTTCGCGCCCGACGCCGACGTCATTGCCGCTTCTGCGGGAGACCCGGCGCAGGGCGTGCGCTTCGATCTCAGCGCGCGCGTGCGCGACGATCGCATCGTGGCGCTGCGGTTCGAGGTATACGGCTGCCCGCATTGCATCGCCGCCGGCTCGCTCCTGAGCGAGCGCCTGCAGGGGGCGACGCGCGACGAGCTGCGCCGCTGGAGCTGGCGTGAGGCGGCGGACGAACTGGAGTTCCCGCCGGAGAAGCGGGGCCGGCTGCTGGTCCTGGAGGACGCTGTACGCGCGCTGGCGGCGCAATGGCAGCGGCAGAATGCGACCCATGCATCAATTCGCTGACCCCGTTCGATCGTACAATTCGCCCGTTGCATGGCCTCATGCACGATCCGAATCAGCCGTCGGCCTTGACTCGCTCACGTTGACCGCCATTTCCCGCCTATGTCCATCTCACTGACTGCTGCCGCCGCCGACCGCATCCGGTCTTTCCTGGGCCGCCGCGGGCATGGCGTCGGATTGCGCCTGTCGGTCAAGAAGACCGGCTGCTCGGGCTTTGCGTACGTCGTGAACTATGCCGACGAGATCGGCGCCGACGACGTCGTGTTCGAGGACCAGGGCGTGAAGGTGATCGTCGATCGCCCGAGCCTCGGCTTCATCGACGGCACCGAGGTCGACTTCGTCAAGCAGGGCCTGAACGAGGCCTTCCGCTTCCGCAACCCGAACGTGAAGGGCGAATGCGGCTGCGGCGAGAGCTTCACGGTCTAAGCTAACTTCGCGTTCCCGTTCGATTTCTTGCCGCTCCGGGGCTCCCCCGGTAGACTGCGCCGCGCGCGAGGGCTCCCCGCCGTTAGCGCGTTCCTAACTCATTGATTCAATTCAGATCGAGGACTCGGATTCATGGCGCTCGAACGCACCCTTTCGATTGTGAAGCCCGATGGCGTCCAGAAGAACGTCATTGGCAACGTCTACAGCCGGTTCGAGAAAGCCGGCCTGCGCATCGTCGCGGCCCGCATGATGCAGCTGACCCAGGCCCAGGCCGAAGGCTTCTACGCCGTGCATCGCGAGCGTCCGTTCTTCAAGGACCTGACGCGCTACATGAGCTCGGGCCCGATCCTCGTTCAGGTTCTGGAAGGCGACAACGCCGTCGCCAAGAACCGCGAGCTGATGGGCGCCACCGACCCCAAGAAGGCCGACAAGGGCACGATCCGCGCCGACCTCGCCACCAGCATCGAAGAGAACGTCGTGCACGGCTCCGACAGCGCCGACAACGCGCGCACCGAGATTGCGTACTTCTTCGCCGCTGCCGACCTGTGCCCGCGAACCCGCTAAGATTGTTGGCGCGATGAACGCGAGTCGCGACGCAAAGACGAACCTGCTCGGGCTGACGCGCGCCGAGCTGGACGCGTTCGTCGCGGGAATGGGCGAGAAGCCGTTCCGGGCGCGACAGCTGATGAAGTGGCTGTACAAGCGCTGCGTCGCCGACTTCGATCAGATGACGGATCTGGCGAAGAGCTTCCGCGAGCGCCTGAAGGAAGTCGCGGTCGTCGCGACGCCGTCGATCACCACCACGCAGGTCTCCGCCGACGGCACGCGCAAGTGGCTGCTGGCGATGGATGGCACGCAGGGGATCGAGACGGTGTTCATCCCCGAGCCCGGCCGCGGCACGCTGTGCATCTCCAGCCAGGTCGGCTGCGCAATGGACTGCACTTTCTGTTCGACGGCGCAGCAGGGCTTCAACCGCAACCTCACGGTCGCGGAGATCATCGGCCAGGTGTGGCTCGCGAACCGCGAGCTGGGCTATCAGCCCGGTGGCGATCGGGTCGTCACGAACGTGGTCTTCATGGGCATGGGCGAGCCGCTCGCGAACTATCGCAACGTCGTGCCGGCCGCCGAGATCATGATGGACGACCTCGGCTTCGACATCTCGCGCCGGCGAGTGACAGTCAGCACGTCGGGCCTCGTGCCGCAGATGCTGAAGCTCGCCGCCGAAACGAACTGCGCGCTCGCCGTTTCGTTGCACGCACCGAACGACAAGCTGCGCGACCAGCTGGTGCCGATCAACCGCAAGCATCCGATCGCCGAGCTGCTCGATGCGTGCTGGCAGTACGTGAATCAGCAGAACGCCCGCAGCATCACGTTCGAGTACGTCATGCTCGACGGCATCAACGACAAGCCGGAGCAGGCGCGCGAGCTGGTGTCGCTGCTCAAGGGCCAGCCGGCTAAAGTGAATCTGATCCCATTCAATCCGTTCCCCGGCACGCGCTACAAGCGCTCGAGCCCGGCAGCGATCGAGCAGTTCCGCGACATCCTCAATACCAACGGCGTGATCGCGACGACCCGGCGCACGCGCGGCGACGATATCGACGCCGCCTGCGGCCAGCTGGTCGGCCGCGTCAACGACCGCACGACAGTGCGCCTGGGCTCGAAGCTCATCTCAGTGGCGGTGCAACCGTGAAGCTTGCAGCGACGATCGCGACCATCGGTCTGGTGGCCTTGGCCGGCTGCGCCAGCAACAACAACGTGACCACGCCGAAGCCCGAGCGCGCCGCGGAGATCAACCTGGAGCTCGGCGTCGAGCACCTGCGCAAGGGCAACCTGCAGCAGGCGAAGGAGAAGATCGACCGCGCGCTCTCGCAGAATCCTCGCTACGGGCGCGCCCACCTGGTCGCGGGCATGCTCTACAACCGGCTTGGCGACGAGAGCAAGGCCGAGTCGCACTATGAGCGCGCAGTCGCGCTGGAGCCGAAGAACCCCGAGTTCAAGAACAACTACGCGGTCTATCTGTGCCAGCAGAAAAAATATGCGCGCGGCGAGAAGATCGCGCTCGACGCGGCCGCCGATCCGCTCTACAAGACGCCCGAAGTCGCGTACCTCAATGCCGGTAACTGCGCGCTCAGCGCGGGCGACCTGAAGCGGGCCGAGGACAACCTGCGCAAGTCGCTGGCCGCGAAGCCGCGCTTTGGCGAAGCGCTGCTGCAGATGGCCGACCTCGAATATCGGCAGACCGAATACATGTCGGCGCGCGCGTTCCTCGAGCGCTACCTGGAAGTGGGACGCACCAATCCGGAAACGCTGTGGCTGGGCGTGCGCATCGAGCGCGGACTCGGCAACCAGGCGCAGGCCCAGCACTATGCGCAGCGCCTGAAGAGCGAATATCCGTCGGCCGCGCAGACCAAGGAATTGCTGGAGTCCGAGCGGAACCCGGGATGAATGAGTCGGGTGGCGGTCCCGCGGATGCGGCCGTGTCCGGGCCGGACACGCCGGGCGGAATGCTGCGAGCCGAACGCGAGCGCCGCGGCTACTCGGTGCAGTACGCCGCCGAGGATCTGCATCTGGACGTGTGGGTGATCGAGGCGCTCGAAGCGAACCGTTTCGAAGCGCTCGGCGCTCCCGTGTACGCGAAGGGACACCTGCGCAAGTACGCATCGCTCCTGGGCCTGGCGCCGGTGACGGTGCTGGAGCGCTACGAAGCGCTCAGCGGCACGCCGCTCGAGCCGACGCCGATTCCGGCTGCAATCGCCGCTCCGGTGCCGCAGCGTCGCAGCGTGCCGAAGTGGCCGTTGTGGATCGTGGCCGCGATTGCAGTGGCGGCGGGAGTTGCGTGGCTGGTCTATACGTTCTGGCCGATGCTGCGGTCCGCGAACGTCACGAGCGAAGTGCAGCTGGTGGAGCCGCCGCAGCCGACGCCGAGTCAGAGTCAGCAGCCGGCGCCGCAGGTTGAGCCGAAGGTCGAGCAGCAGGCTGAGCAGAAAGTTGAGCAGAAAGTTGAGCAGGCGCCGCCGCCGGTCACTGCGACAGCCGCTAACGAAGTGCGCGTGCGCCTCCAGTTCAGCGAGCCGTCGTGGGCCGAGATTTACGACTCGACGGGCAAGCGACTGATGTTCGACATGGGCACGCCGGGGCGCGTGCGGACGATCGCGGGCGTGCCGCCGTTGCGCGTCAACCTCGGGTTGGCGTCGGCGGTGAGCGCGGAAGTGAATGACCGGCCGATCGTCATCCCGCGGCGGGCCGGGAAGGACGGCGCGAAATTTCAGATCGAGGCGGATGGCGCAGTGAGAAACAGTTCAATGCAGACCGCGGAGCGCGAGTGACGCAGCAACAGATCCAGCCGCCGCGCGGGATGAACGACGTGTTGCCGGCTGATATCGCCGGCTGGCAGCGGCTCGAAGCCATCGCGCGCCAGTCCTTCGAGGCGTACGGCTACCAGGAAATCCGCGTGCCGATCGTCGAGAACACAGCGCTGTTCAAGCGCTCGATCGGCGAGCACACCGACATCGTGCAGAAAGAGATGTTCACGTTCGAGGATGCGGGTCGCGAATCGATGACCCTGCGACCCGAGGCCACCGCCGGCATCGTACGCGCGATGATCAGCAACGGCCTGCTCCACAACCAGAAGCATCGCGTCTGGTGCGCCGGCCCGATGTTCCGCTACGAGAAGCCGCAGGCCGGCCGCTATCGCCAGTTCTACCAGCTGGACGCCGAGGCGTTCGGCTACGCCGGACCCGACATCGATGCGGAGCTCATCATGCTCAGTGCGCGGATACTGCGTACGCTGGGTCTGGAGCGGATCGAGCTGCACCTGAATTCGCTCGGCACGCCGGCGTCGCGTCGCGTGTATCGCGAAAAGCTGGTCGAGTACTTCACGGCGCACAAGTCGAAGCTCGACGCCGACAGCCTGCGGCGTCTCGAAGGCAATCCGCTGCGCATCCTCGACAGCAAGAATACAGAGCTGAAAGACGTGATCGCGAACGCACCCGTGCTCACGGAGTACCTGGACGCGGAATCGCGCCAGCACTTCGACGGGTTGTGCCGGCATCTCGACGCCGTCGGCATCCGCTATGTGCTTGACCCGCGCCTGGTGCGCGGTCTCGACTACTATACGCACACAGTTTTCGAGTGGCTGACGACGGAGCTGGGCGCGCAAGGCGCAGTCTGCTCGGGCGGCCGCTACGACGGGCTCGTCGCGCAGTTGGGCGGCGAGGCCGTGCCGGCGGTGGGCTGGGCGGCGGGCGAGGAGCGCCTCGTCGCGCTGTTGCGGGCGCAGAGGGGCGAGACGCCGCCTTACGCGCCCGACGTCTACCTGGTCGTCGCCGGCGAGCGCGCCGAGGCCGAGGGCCTGGCGTTGGCTGAACGGATCCGGGATGCAGTCCCCTCGGTGCGGATCGAGAGCAATTGCGGCGGCGGCAGCTTCAAATCGCAGCTCAAGCGCGCCGACAAGAGCGGGGCGCATCTGGCGCTGATTCTGGGCGAGGCGGAAACCGAACGCCGCGTCGTCGGTCTGAAATCCCTGCGCGTGGACTCTCCGCAGGTCGAGCTGGCCTGGGACCGGATCGCGGACGAGATCGCCGCGCGGCTCAGCCGGTAACGAGTCACCCACTTAAATACATAGATGACACTGCCATGGTCGAAGACTATTTGAACGATCGCGATCAGGAAGAAGCACTGCGCAACTGGTGGCGCGAGAACTGGAAATTCATTCTCGCCGGCGTGGTCATCGGCCTGGCCGGCCTGGCCGGCTGGACCTACTTCAAGAAGTACCTCGACTCGCAGGCGCAGCATGCCGCGACCGTCTACGCCGACTTCCAGAAGGCGCTGACGAGCAATGACGACACGCAAGCCGGCAAGCTGCTCGACAGCCTGGCGGGTGAGCACGCGAAGTCCGCGTACACCCAGCAGGGACGTCTGTTGCTGGCGAAGCGCCACGCCGACGCCGGCCGCTACGACGAGGCGATCAAGCAGCTGCGCCAGGTCGCCGAAACTTCGAGCGATGAGGAGTTGGGACACATCGCGCAGCTGCGCCTCGCGCGCCTGCTGATCCAGACCGGCAAGCACGATGAAGCCTTGGCGCAACTCAACGTCGAGAAAGCGGGCGCCTTCGCCGCGCAGGTCCGCGAGGTTCGCGGCGACGCGCTGCTTGCCAAGGGCGACGCGCAGGGCGCGCGAGCGGAATACGCCGCGGCGCTCGCCGGGGACACGAAAGGGGAGATCGACCGCGCCACGGTCGAGCTGAAGCTCCGTGACGTCGGCGGCGAAGTGCCGCCGCCCAAACCTGCGACTGCGCCGGCCACGCAGGGAGACTCCTGATGTTCTGCGTTCATCGCACTCGCGTCGTACTGGCGGTGCTCGGCGCCGCGTTCATCACACTCGCCGGCTGCAAGGACAAGGAAGTCGATCCGCCTGCGGAGTTGGGCGACATCACCGTCAAGCGCGTCGTGCATCGCACGTGGAGCGCAGGTCTCGGCGGCGATTCGAAGCGGCTGCGGCTCGCGCTGCGACCGATGGTCGTTGACGGAACGGTGTACGCGGCTTCGCACGACGGCGAAGTCGTCGCGATGTCGGCCGCCAACGGCAAACACTTGTGGACCGCCAAGACCAAGCTCGCTTTGTCCGCGGGCCCGGAAGTGGACGGCGGCCTGGTCGTCTGCGGCTCCAGCGACGGCGACATCGTCGCACTCGACGCGACCAACGGCAGCGAGAAGTGGCGCAAGTCGATCGGTAGCGAAGTGCTCGCGCGTCCGCTGATCGCCAAGGACGTGGTCGTGATCCGCACCGTCGACGGGCACGTCGAAGGCATGGCCGCTGCGGACGGCGCGCAGCGCTGGGCGGTAGACGAGCAGGTGCCGAAGCTCACACTGCGGGGCACAGCCCCGCCGGTGCTCGCTGGCGACCGCATCATCGCCGGCTTCGATAGCGGCAAGGTGCTGGCCATCGATCCGCGCAACGGCGACGTGCTGTGGGACGCCATCGTCAATGCGCCGCACGGCCGGACCGAGCTCGAGCGGCTGGCGGACATCGATTCGCCGGCGCGCATTTCGGGCGACGACATCTTCGTCGTCGGCTTCCAGGGACGCGTCGCGATGCTGGCGATCGATTCCGGGCAGATCTGGTGGGCGCGCGATGCTTCCAGTTACCGCGGCTTCACCATGGACGACGACAACATCTACCTGACGAACTCCGACAGCGTCGTCGTCGCGATGAAGCGCGCCGACGGTGCGGTGGTGTGGGAGCAGGATTCCATGAAGCGCCGCGGTCTGACTGCGCCGGCGCTGGACGGCGACGCGCTGGTGGTCGGCGACTACGAGGGCTACGTGCACTGGCTCGACAAGGCGACCGGCGAGATCGTCGCCCGTCAGAAGACAGACGGCGATCGCATCACCAACGCTGCGGTGACGACGGACGACGGCGTATTCGTGCAGACGGACTCAGGCAAGCTGGTCGCGTTCAAGAGCGCGAGTGCGCCGAAGCCGGAGCCGGATTCGCCGACCCCGCCGCCGGTGCCCGCCGAGCCGAAGCCTGAAGCGCAGACGAATGGCGGATAAATGCTGCCTGTCATCGCGCTCGTCGGACGGCCGAATGTCGGCAAGTCGACGCTATTCAATTTCCTCACCGGCACCCGCGACGCGCTCGTCGCGGATCTGCCTGGTCTGACGCGCGACCGCAAGTACGGTTACGGCAAGTTCGCGGGCAGCATTCCCTACCTGGTCGTCGACACCGGCGGCCTCGTAGTCGACGCGCGCGGCGTCGAGGTTCTCATGGCGCAACAGACATTGCGCGCCATCGACGAAGCCGATCGCGTTCTGTTCCTCGCGGATGCGCGCGAAGGTCTCGCACCTTCCGATCACTTCATCGCGCAGACGCTGCGCAAGCTCGGCAAGACTGTCATCGTCGTCGCGAACAAGGCTGAAGGCCTGGACGCAGCGACCGCCGTCGCGGAATTTCATCAGCTCGGTCTCGGCGAGCCGCAGGCGATCTCGTCCGCGCACGGCGATGGCGTGCGCACGTTGATGGAGCGGGCGCTCGCGGGCCTCGAGCACGCGCAGGAAACCGATGCCGCAGGTCCCGATGACATCCGTGTCGCGGTGATCGGCCGGCCGAACGTCGGCAAGTCGACGCTCATCAACCGGCTGCTCGGCGAAGAACGCTTGATCGCGTTCGATCAGCCCGGGACTACGCGTGACGCAGTGTTCGTACCGTTCGAGCGTGACGGCCGTCGCTACACACTGATCGACACGGCGGGTGTGCGCCGTCGCGCGCGCGTCGAAGAGGCGGTTGAGAAGTTCAGCGTCATCAAGGCGCTGCAGGCCATCGACTCCGCGAACGTCGTGATCGGCGTCATCGATGCGCACGATACAGTGGCGGAGCAGGATGCGAGTTTGTTCGGCCTGGTCGCCGAGCGGGGCCGGGCGCTGCTCATCGCGGTCAACAAGTGGGACAACATTCCCATGGACAAGCGCGACGAGATCCGCGCCGGTCTCGACCTGCGGCTGCCGTTCCTCGATTTCGCGCCCGTGCATTTCATCTCCGCGCTGCACGGCACGGGTGTCGGTGAGCTGATGCGAGGTGTGAGCCACGCATACGACGCGTCGATGCGGGAGATGGCGACGCCGGAGCTGACGCGCGTGATGGAACTCGCCATTCAGCAGCACCAGCCGCCGCTCGTTCGTGGCCGCCGCATCAAGCTGCGCTATGCGCACCAGGGCGGGCGCAATCCGCCGATCATCGTCGTGCACGGCAACCAGGTGCAGCACGTGCCGGACGCGTACCGGCGCTATCTGGCGAATGTGTTCCGCAAGCACTTCAAGCTGGAAGGATCGCCGGTGCGCGTCGAGTTCCGCGCCGACGAGAACCCGTTCAAGGGCCGGCGCAACCCGCTCACCCCGCGCCAGGCCCGCTCGCGCAAGCGCATGCTCAAGCGCGTGAAGCGCTGAGCGGAATGTGACCATGCCGAGCGGCAATGAGATGGCTGCTCGCGAAAGGATTACACTGACGCGGCCATGGCCACCGCCAGAAAAACACTGAAGCTGCAGCGGCCGTTCCCGATGCGTCGCGGCGGGGCGCTGCCGAGCGTCGAAGTCGCCTACGAGACGTGGGGCGATCCTGAAGTGCGTCACGACAATGCCGTGATGATCTTCACCGGCCTGTCGCCCTCCGCGCATGCGGCCTCCTCGACGGAGGATCCGGCGCAGGGCTGGTGGGAAGACATGATCGGCCCCGGCCGGCCGATCGACACTCGCCGCTTCTTCGTCATCTGCATCAACTCGCTCGGCAGTCCGTTCGGCTCGACCTCGCCGATCTCGATCAATCCGACGACCGGCGAGCCGTATCGACTGACCTTCCCGGTGCTGACGGTGGAGGACATCGCGCGCGCCGGGCACGAAGTCGCGGTGTCGCTCGGCATCAAGCGGCTCGCCGCCGTGGTCGGACCATCGCTCGGCGGCATGACCGTGCTCGCGTACTGCGCGCTGTTCCCGAACGAGACCAGCAGCGTGATCTCGATTTCGGCCGCGGCCCGCTCCGCGCCGTTCTCGATCGCGCTGCGCTCGCTGCAGCGGGAGATGATCCGTCGCGATCCGGCGTGGAAGGAGGGCAACTACACCGCCGACGCGATCCCGGTGCAGGGCATGCGCCTCGCACGCAAGCTAGGCATGATCACGTACCGCTCGGCGAAGGAATGGACGATGCGCTTCGGCCGCGAGCGCGCCAGCGCCGAGCACATGCCGGGCGATCCGTTCGGCATCGACTTCGAAGTGGAGTCGTACCTGGAGAACCACGCGACCAAGTTCACCGGCCAGTACGATCCGAACTGCTACCTGTACATCTCGCGCGCGATGGACCTGTTCGATCTCGCCGACCACGGCGGTTCGGTGCAGGAGGCGCTGAGGCGATTCACCGTAGAGCGGGCGCTGATCATCGGAGTCGAGACGGATCTGCTGTTCCCGATCGCGCAACAGCAGGAGCTCGCGGACGGCCTCGCCGGCAATGGCCGCGAAGTGCAGTTCGTGCGGATGCCCTCACTGCAGGGACACGATTCGTTCCTGGTCGACATGGACCGGTTCCGGCCCGTCATCGCGGATTTCCTGCAGAAGAAGATGCGGAGCCCGCCGGAAGGGCTGTAGCTACTCCGAGTCCAGGAACAGCGCCGGGTCCACCATCGCCCTGTTCAGCGCCACACCGAAGTGCAGATGCGGCCCGGTCACGCGTCCGGTCGCACCGACGGTTCCGATCAGATCTCCCGCCGCGAGATGATCGCCGACCTTCACTTTGATCTCGGTCAGGTGGCAGTACATCGTCACCAGTCCATAGCCGTGATCGATGTACAGCGTGTTACCGTTGAAGAAGAAGTTGCCGGCTTCGACCACTGTCCCGGCGGCGGGCGAGCGGATCGGCGTGCCCTTCGCAGCGGCGATGTCCATCCCGGAATGCGGATTGCGCGGTTGCCCGTTGAAGATTCGCCGTGAGCCGTACGAATCCGATCGCGTGCCTTCGACGGGCGAGGCGAGTGCAAACACCGGCGTAGCGCCGGTCGTGAACTTCGACAGCGCGACATTCGAGCGTTCCTGTTCCTCGGCGATGCGCTTCACGTCTTCGGGCTTCGGATTCACTTTACGGTCGTCCTTGATCGTCAGGCTCTGCGTCCGATACTGCTTGTCCGTCACCTGGAAGGGCACTTCGACCGTCTTGGCGCCGGTCGTCACCCGCAGTGTCTGCGCCCCGGGCTTCGTCGCAAGCGGAATACCGACGATCGCAAGCCAGCGGTCGTCGTGACGGATCACAGCCGCGCGCCGCGTATCGATCAGCACCGTCGGTGTCAGCTCGCTGCCGCCTGGAATCTCCACCAGCGCGATACCGCCCGGCACGCGGCTCTCGCGCGGCAGATCGTTCGCTTGCGCCACGCCGGCCAGTCCCGCAAATACGAATGCTGCAAATCTCATTTGTCGTCAGCCTTGGGCAGGCGCAGGTCGAGCTCCGGGTTCGTCATGCGCTCGATACGTGCGCGGATCGTGCCCTGCGTCAGCCGCGCGTCGATGAGCTGTCCGGCACGAACGTCCTTTGCGTTCGTGATCACGGCGCCCTTGGAATCGGTCACGATTGCATAGCCGCGCTCGAGCGTCGCGAGCGGGCTGAATGCGTCGAGCGTCCGCACTGCGATTGCCAGGCGATTGCGCTGCTGTTCGATGGTCAGATGCGCTATCCGGTCGATGGTCGCGCTCGCGATCTCCAGGCGTCTGCGGGCGTTCGCTACACGCAGCGCTGGCGAGTTCTGGCGGAGTTCTGCTGCGAGCTGCGCGAGAGTTCGCTGCCGCTCGCCGAGATTCGAGCGCAGGACGCGGATCAGCCGCTGTTCCAGATCGTCCAGACGCTGCGCACGCTGGCGCAACTCCACGCCCGGATGGAGTTGCTGCAGCCGGCGCGCCAGCCACGAAGCCCGGTCCTGCTGAGTCTTGAGCTTGCGGCCCAGCGCGGTCGTGAGGCGGCCCGCGAGGCGCACGACATTGCGCAGCCACTCGCCGGAATCCGGGACGACCAGCTCGGCCGCGCCGGACGGCGTCGGCGCACGCACGTCCGCAACGAAATCCGCGATCGTGAAGTCGACCTCGTGACCGATGCCGGTGACGATCGGAATCGCCGAGTCGTAGATGGCACGTGCCACGCTCTCTTCGTTGAACGCCCACAGGTCCTCGAGCGACCCGCCGCCACGCACCACGATCAGCACGTCGCACTCGGCACGAGCCGAAGCGCGCCGGATCGTTCTCGCGATCTGCGCGGCCGCGATGCCGCCTTGCACCTGCACGGGGTAGAGCAACACCGGAATCCCGCAAAAGCGCCGCTTCAGGATGTGCAGGACGTCGCGGATCGCGGCGCCCGTCGGGGAGGTGACGACGCCGATCCGCCGCGGCAGACGCGGCAGCGGGCGCTTGTGCGCGGGCGCAAACAGGCCCTCCGCAGCGAGCTTGCCCTTCAGCAGCTCGAAGCGCTGCCGCAGCGCGCCCTCGCCAGCCTCTTCCATGTAATCCGCGATGAACTGGTAGTCGCCGCGCTGCTCGTACAGGCTCACGCGACCCCGCACCAGCACGTGCGAGCCGTCCCGGGGCGTGAACTTCGCCAGGATGTTTCGCTGCCGGAACATGGCGCAGCGGAGCTGGGCGGCCTCGTCCTTGAGCGAGAAGTACCAGTGACCGGAGGAGGGCCGCGACAGGTTAGAGATCTCGCCCTCCAGCCACAGCGCGGGCAGGCCGCGCTCGAGCAGCACGCGCGCCTCGCGGTTGAGGCGCGACGGGGTGTAGATGTCGCGAGTTTCCGCCGGCGGGGGCGGTGAGCGCGGCTCCGAGAAATCGAGCTCGGGGTCCGGATGAGCCATGGAAAAGAAGGCTACAGGCTGCCCATCTTCATGTACAATGGCGCGCTTTCATCGATAACGCGGGTTCCACGCCATGCGCATTCTCGAGGAAGCACTCACCTTCGACGACGTGCTCCTGGTCCCGGCACATTCCGACTTCCTGCCGCGCGACGCTGACCTGAGCACGCAACTCACTCGCACGATCCGTCTGAATCTGCCGGTCCTGTCCGCTGCCATGGACACGGTCACCGAGGCGCGCCTCGCGATCACGATCGCGCAGGAAGGCGGGCTCGGCATCGTCCACAAGAATATGAGCATCGAGGCGCAGGCGCGCGAAGTGCAGCGGGTCAAGAAGTTCGAAAGCGGCGTCATCCACGAGCCGATCACGATCACGCCCGACAAGACCATCCGCGAAGTGCTTGCGCTGACGCGGGCGAAGAACATCTCAGGCGTGCCGGTGGTCGTCGGCTCCAAGGCGGTCGGCATCGTCACGCATCGCGACCTGCGCTTCGAGACCAAGCTCGACGCTCCGGTGTCGACAGTCATGACTCCGCAGGAGCGGCTCGTCACCGTGCGCGAGAACGCGCCGAAGGACGAAGTGCTGGCGCTGCTGCACAAGCATCGCATCGAGAAAGTGCTGGTCGTGGATCAGAACTTCAACCTGAAGGGCATGATCACGGTCAAGGATTTCCAGAAGGCCACTGAATTCCCGCGCGCCGCGAAAGACGAACGCGGCGCATTGCGCGTCGGCGCGGCTGTCGGCACCGGTGCGGATACATTGAGGCGAGTCGAAGCGCTGCGCGAAGCGCGCGTCGACGTGATCGTCGTCGACACGGCTCATGGCCACTCCAGCAACGTGATCAAGATGGTCAGCGAGATCAAGCGTGCGTGGAAGGACCAGCAGGTCATCGCCGGCAACATCGTCACCGCCGATGCGGCGCGTGCGCTCGTCGAAGCCGGTGCGGACGGCATCAAGGTGGGCATCGGCCCCGGCTCCATTTGTACGACCCGAATCGTCGCCGGCGTCGGCGTGCCGCAGATCACTGCTGTTGCGAACGTCGCAGCGGCGCTGAAGGGCACTGGCGTTCCGCTTATCGCCGACGGCGGCATTCGTTTCTCCGGCGACATCGCCAAGGCGCTCGTCGCCGGCGCGCACTGCGTGATGATCGGCGGCCTGTTCGCAGGCACCGAGGAATCGCCGGGCGAAGTCGAGCTGTACCAGGGCGCATCCTACAAGTCGTATCGCGGCATGGGCTCGCTCGGCGCGATGTCGCAGTCGCACGGCTCGAAGGATCGCTACTTCCAGGATGCGACCGAAGAGCTCGAGAAGCTCGTGCCCGAGGGCGTCGAGGGCCGCGTGCCGTACAAGGGCTCGCTGGTGACGATCCTGCACCAGCTGGCGGGCGGTCTGCGCGCTGCGATGGGTTACACGGGCAGCCGCACGATCGAGGAGATGCGCACGCGGCCGTCGTTCGTGCGGATCACCAACGCGGGCGTGCGCGAAAGCCACGTGCACGATGTCACGATCACCAAAGAGGCGCCGAACTACCGTGTCAGCTGAAATGGCCAGCCGGCCTGCCGCTTCCGCATCTGCATCGCTCGCATCCGACATCCACGCGCATCGGATCCTGATCCTCGACTTCGGCGCGCAGTACACGCAGCTGATCGCGCGTCGCGTGCGCGAGAGCGGCGTCTATTGCGAGATCCATCCGTGGGACATGAGCGACGACGACGTTCGCGCTTTCGGCGCGCGCGGCGTGATTCTCTCGGGCGGTCCGGAGTCGACCACCGAAGCAAAGGCGCCGGTGGCGCCGCAAGCTGTGTTCACGCTTGGCGTTCCGGTGCTCGGCATCTGCTATGGCATGCAGACGATGGCCATGCAGCTCGGCGGTCGCGTCACTCCGAGCACGGATCGTGAGTTCGGGTATGCGCAGGTGACGGCATCGGCGCCGAATCGCCTGCTGGACGGATTCCGCGATCACAGCGACAACGAGGGCAGAGCGCTGTTCGACGTCTGGATGAGCCATGGCGATCGTGTCGATCAGCTGCCGCCGGGATTCGTCGCGACGGGCTTCACCAACAACGTGCCGCTCGCGGCAATGACCGACGAGGCGCGCCGCTTCTACGGCGTGCAGTTCCACCCCGAAGTCACGCACACGCTGCAGGGCCTGAAGATCCTCGAGCGTTTCGTGCGCGAGATCTGCGGCTGCGAGGCGCGCTGGCAGTCGGGCAACATCATCGCGGATTCCATCGCGCGCGTGCGCGAGGTCGTCGGGCGCGACAAAGTCCTGCTCGGACTGTCGGGCGGCGTCGATTCGTCCGTCGTCGGTGCGCTGCTGCACCGGGCGATCGGCGAGCAGCTGGTGTGCGTGTTCGTCGACCACGGCTTGTTGCGTCTCGGCGAAGGCGACCAGGTCATGGAGACGTTCGGCAAGCACATGGGCGTGAAAGTCATTCGCGTCAACGCGGAAGCGCGTTTCCTCGATGCGTTGAAAGGCGAAGCCGATCCGGAACGCAAGCGCAAGATCATCGGCCGCCTGTTCGTCGAGGTGTTCGAGGAGGAGGCCGCGAAGCTTCCCGGCATCCGCTGGCTAGCGCAGGGCACGATCTATCCGGACGTGATCGAGTCCGCGGGCTCGAAGACCGGCAAGGCGCACGTCATCAAGAGCCACCACAACGTCGGCGGCCTGCCGGAGAAAATGAACCTGAAGCTGCTCGAGCCGCTGCGCGAGCTGTTCAAGGACGAGGTGCGCAGGCTCGGCGTCGAGCTCGGCCTGCCGCGCGAGATGGTCTATCGGCATCCGTTCCCGGGTCCGGGCCTCGGCGTGCGCATCCTCGGCGAAGTGAGCAAGCAGTATGCGGACCTGCTGCGGCAGGCCGATGCGATCTATCTAGAAGAGCTGCGCAAGCACGATCTCTACGACCGCACGAGCCAGGCGTTTGCGGTGTTTCTGCCGGTGCGCTCTGTTGCGGTGATGGGCGACGGCCGTCGCTACGACTATGTGATCGCGCTGCGCGCCGTCGAGACCATCGACTTCATGACCGCTCGCTGGTCGCGCCTGCCGTATGAGTTCCTGGAGCTCGTCTCCCGCCGCATCATCAACGAAGTGAACGGCATCTCCCGCGTCACCTACGACATCTCGAGCAAGCCGCCCGCCACCATCGAGTGGGAGTAAAAAGGTCGCGGGCTGTCGGACCTCGACGGCCTGGCTCGTCCTCGTGTCAGAACCGCCGCGAGGAGAGAGCCCGTGAGAGAACTGATCCTGAAGATGTCCATGACGGTCGACGGCTTCGTCAGCGACCTCGATGGCAGCAACCGTTGGATGTATGGCTCCGATCCGCAGTCGAAGGCGTGGGCCGTCGAGACGACCTGGAACGCCAGCCTGCACATCATGGGCAGCCGCAGCTTCCTTGCCATGGCCGGCTTCTGGCCGACCTCCACGATGGAGTTTGCGCCGCCGATGAACCAGATCCCGAAAGCCGTCTTCTCGCGCCAGGGACCGGCGATCCTGAGGAACGTGCCGTCGACGTCGGGAAACTGGGCGCAGGCCTATGTGGCGAGCGGTGACCTGGCGCAGGAAATC
>DATEKT010000158.1:0-9221 GCA_035277305.1 Steroidobacteraceae bacterium
TTGTGCCCGGCCGGCACGTGCGGCAATCGATGCGCAGCTTCGATGGTGAACGCGCGGAAGATCTGCATGCGTGTCGGGCCGAAGCCCGACCTGCGTTACGCGGCTTTGCGCCGGCGCGAGCTCGAGGCGCAGCTGCACGTTCCGCACGTGCAACGAATCGCGCTGCAATCGCCGCAGACCGTGAAATCCACCGAGCCGAAGTGACGACGGCAATGCTCGCAATACGGCTTGCGGCGGCCGGTACGCGCCGTGCGATACGCAGAGACAGCAGCAGCATTCTGCCGCGACTGTTCGTCGCCGCAGGCGCCGAGGTCTTTGCTCACGATGTCGCGAACGAACGTGCTGGCGCCCATGGCGCCGACTTTGAACAGACGCATCTGCTCACGGGCGAGACCCATCTGCGCGACGGGGTCGTAGATCACCACGCCGAGCTTGGGATGAAAAAAAAGCTGAAACGCATCGCCGCTCATAACGCACTTCGCGGTAAGAAAAATGGAGCCGGGGGGAGGTCTGAAACGCGCGCGCAATTGTGCTGCAACGCATCTGTCATGGCAATGAGGACCACCCCCTATTTTGACGAAATCAGCCGCTTTTCCGCGCTGCAGCGCCCTGCTTCAGTGACGCGCGCGCAGCAGGAAACAGGCGTGAATGCGCGGATTGCGAGCGAAATCCTCGGGTACTGATGTGCGGCCGACATCGTCGATTTCAAATGCATCGAGCGCCGCGGCGTCGAGCTTGAAGCGCGTGTAGTTGTTGGAGAAGACGATCGTGCCACGCGGGGTCAGCAATTCGCGCGCGAGCATGAGCAGCTTTACGTGGTCGCGCTGCACGTCGAAGTCTTCGGTCATGCGCTTCGAGCGCGAGTGCGTCGGCGGATCGATGAACATCAGGTCCCAGCGGCGCTGCGTTTCGCGCTGCTCGGAGAGCCACGTGAGACAGTTCGCCTGCACGAAACCGTGCTCGGGCCGTGCGAGCTCGTTCAACGCGAGATTGCGCTTTGCCCAGTCGAGATACGTGCGTGACATGTCGACTGTAGTCGACGCTGTCGCGCCGCCGCCCGCAGCGTAAACCGTCGCCGTGCCGGTGTATGCGAACAGATTGAGGAAGCGCTTGCCGCTCGCGAGCTCGCCGATCATGCGGCGCGTGAGGCGGTGATCGAGAAACAGCCCGGTGTCCAGGTAGTCCGTGAAGTTCACGAAGAAGCGATACGGCTGCTCGCGGACGATTTCGAATTCGCGCTCGCGTGCGAGCTTCTCGTATTGCGCGCCCTGTTTCTGCTGGCGTCTTTCGCGCACGAACATGCGCTGCGGTGCAACGCCGAGCTCGTGCGGAATCACGGCCAACGCCTCGTCGCGCCGCTGGCGCGCGGCCTTTACGTCGACGGTGCGAGGTGCTGCGTACTCCTGCACGACGAGCCAGCAGTTATCGGCGCCGTCGCCGTACTGGTCGATGGCGAACGCGTACTCGGGCATGTCCGCGTCGTAGATGCGGAAGCAATCGATGGACTCGCGCTGCGCCCAGTCGCGCGCCGACTTCGCATTCGTGCGCAGCCGGTTCGCGAACATCTGCGCACCCGGCCGCGCGCGTGTTTCGGCTGGATCGACAGGCTGCGCACGGCGCGGCTGGTGAAAATCCTCCGGCGCAATATCGAAGCGCAGCAGGCGGCATTCGATGCGCCCGTTGAAAAGCGTGTGCGTGCGACGCGCATTGATGCCGATCGCCTTCGCCAGCGGCGGGTTGCCGGTCAGCACCGCCGCTTTCCATCCCAGGAAGTTCTCGCGCAATTTCTCGCCGAGCAGCTGATAGAGCGCCTGCAGCCGCTCCTGGTCGCCGATGCGCTCGCCGTAGGGCGGATTCGTTGCGACCAGGCCGGTCGCAGCTTCGCTCTGCTGCACGAATTGATCGAGCTCGCGGCGCTCGAAGTGCACGAAGCCGCGCAACTTCGCGCGCTCGGAATTCTCGATCGCAGCGCGCACGGCAGCGGCATCGTTGTCGTAGCCGCGCAGGACGATGCGCTTGGACGCTGTCGCCTCGCGACGCACACGAGCCTCGTCGACGAGACGTTGCCACAGCGCGCGATCGTGACCGCGCCAGCCGATGAATCCAAAGTAGCTGCGCAGCAGACCCGGCGCGATGTCGAGCGCCATCAGTGCCGCTTCGATCACCAGCGTGCCGGAGCCGCACATCGGATCGACGAACTCGCCAGTCTCGGCGATCGCCGGCCAGCCGCTGCGCAACAGCACCGCGGCCGCGAGATTCTCTTTCAGCGGCGCGGCGACGCCCCGCGAGCGGTACGCACGCCGGTGCAGGCTGTCGCCGGAGAGATCGAGACTGAGCGTCGCGCGCTCCCGGTCGAGGCGCACATCCAGGCGAACGTTCGGCTGCTCGAGCTCGATCGAAGGCCGCTGGCCGCTGCGCTCGCGCAGCTGATCGACGATTGCATCCTTGGTTTTCAGCGCGCCGAAGTGCGTGTGCTTGATGCCGGCCGAAGAGCCGCCGAAATCGATCGCCAGCGTGCCGCTGGCCGCGATGTGCTGCGTCCAATCGATCGACGCGACACCGTCGTACAGGGCTTCAGGCGTGCCCGCGGGAAAATTCCCGAGCGGCATGAGAATGCGGCTCGCCGTGCGCGACCACAGGCACACGCGATACGCCGTCTCGAGCGTTCCCTCGAACAGCACGCCGAGCTTGAGCTCGCGAGTGTGCGTCGCGCCGCAGCTGCGCAATTCGGCAGCCGTGAGGTCCGCGACGCCCGGCGGACAGGAAGCAAAGAAATTCACGAGTCGACTATTCTTAGGGAGACTTTCCATCCAGCGTCAGCAGCGGCCCGTACATCTCGGGCCTGCGATCGCGGAACACGCCCCACGCCGTGCGATAGGCGCGGATCCGATCGAGATCGAACGTCGCAGTGACGATTGCTTCGCCCGTGCGCGGCGCCTGCGCGGCGATCGCGCCCGAGTGATCGGTGATGAACGACGAGCCGTAGTACGTCACTTCCCAGCGCAGGCCACGCTCGCCACGCTCGGTGCCGATCCGGTTCGAAGCGACGACCGGCATGATGTTCGAGGCTGCGTGGCCCTGCATCGCGCGCTGCCAGTGATCGCGCGAGTCGATGCTCAGATCCTGCGGCTCCGAGCCGATCGCGGTCGGATACAGCAGAATTTCCGCGCCGAGCAACGCCATCGCGCGCGCGGACTCCGGAAACCACTGGTCCCAGCAGATGGCGATGCCGATCTTGCCGAAGCGCGTGTTCCAGACGCGGAAGCCCGTGTCGCCCGGCGAGAAGTAAAACTTCTCGTGGTAGCCCGGGCTTTCCGGAATGTGCGTCTTGCGATAGGTGCCGAGCAGCTCGCCGCCGGCATCGATCATCGCGACGGAGTTGTAGAACACGTTGCCGGCGCGCTCGAACACGCTCGCGGGCAGCACGACGTTCAACTCGCGCGCCAGCTCCTGGAAGCGCCGCACGGCCGGATTCTCGACGATCGGCATCGCGACCTCGAAGTACTTCGGGTCGTGCTCGATGCAGAAATACGGCGTCTCGAACAGCTCCTGGATGAGGATGACGTTCGCGCCCTGCTTCGCCGCGGCGCGGATCGTGCGCTCGGCATTGGCAAGGTTGGCGGCGCGATCGCCGGTGCAGGCGAACTGGGTAGCAGCGACAGTGACTTTCATGGCTTCAGAAGGTCGGCGGAGTGGAGGCGGAGATGATCTCACACGGCTCGTCGCCGAAGTTACGGAACCGGTGCGGCACGGCGCTGGTGAAGTAGTACGCATCGCCCGGCCCGAGCACGCGGCTCTGCGCGCCCACGGTCAGCTCGATGCGCCCCGCGACGACGATGCCGCCTTCCTCGCCCTTGTGGCTCAGCATGTCCGAGCCCGTGTCCGCTTTCGGACGATAGCGTTCGTGCATGATCGTCATGGCGCGGTTCGGGCGCTGCGCCGCGACCAGCCGCAGCGACACCTCGCGATCGCCGATGTCGGTGAGCTCATCGCGGGCGTAGAACACCTGCGGGTTGAGCTGCAGGTCGAGCGTGAAGAACTCCGCGAGCGACATCGGCACGCCGTCCAGCACTTTCTTCAGCGAGCTGACCGACGGGCTGACGCGATTCTGCTCGATCAGCGAAATCGTGCCGTTGGTGACTCCGGCGCGCTTCGCCAGCTCCCGCTGCGACAGTCCGTACATCGTGCGCACCGCCTTTAGATGCGCCCCCACATCGATCGTCATCGCCACGGTGTCTCGCCCCTGCCCTGTTCGAGGGTGTTTAGGATAATCGACACTGTGACCCGAATGCTATGAATAACTTACGGAGAATTTGAGGGGACTGTCGAATTTTCTTATCATCCGGCCTCTTTTCACCTTCTACCCTCTCAGCGGATTCAGCCCATGACAACGACCGCGCGCGCCGATCTCGAAGCCTTCTGGATGCCGTTCACCGCCAACCGTCAGTTCAAGTCGCATCCGCGTCTGCTCGCGCGCGCAGAAGGCATGCACTACTGGACGGACGATGGCCGCAAGGTGCTCGACGGCGTCGCGGGACTGTGGTGCGTCAACGCGGGTCACGGCCGCAAGGAAATCACCGAGGCGGTGAGCAAGCAGCTCGCCACCATGGAATACGCGCCGCCGTTCCAGATGGGACATCCGCCCGGCTTCGAGCTGGCGAGCCGGCTCGTGAAGCTGGCGCCTGGCGATCTCAATCATGTGTTCTTCACGAACTCGGGCTCCGAGTCCGTCGATACGGCGCTGAAGATCGCGATCGCGTATCACCGCATCCGCGGCGAGGCCGCGCGCCAGCGGCTCATCGGCCGCGAGAAGGGTTACCACGGCGTCGGCTTCGGCGGCACGTCGGTCGGCGGCATGGTCAACAACCGCAAGTTCTTCGGCACGACGTTGCCGGGCGTCGATCATCTGCGTCACACGCTCGATGTCGAGCACAACGCGTTCTCGCGCGGCGTACCCGAGCACGGCGCGCATCTCGCCGACGATCTCGAGCGTCTCGTGGCTCTGCACGACGCGTCGACGATCGCAGCCGTCATCGTCGAGCCGGTGTCCGGCTCGGCGGGCGTGATCCTGCCGCCGAAGGGCTACCTGCAGCGGCTGCGCTCGATCTGCGACAAGCATGGCATCCTGCTGATCTTCGACGAAGTGATCACGGGCTTCGGCCGGCTCGGTACGCCGTTCGGTGCGGAATACTTCGACGTGCTGCCCGACATGATCACCGCGGCGAAAGGGCTGACCAACGGCGCGATCCCGATGGGCGCGGTGTTCGTGCGCAAGCACATCCACGACGCGTTCATGAAAGGCCCGGAGAACGCGATCGAGCTGTTCCACGGCTACACGTACTCCGCACATCCCGCTGCGTGCGCCGCGGGTCTGGCGGTTCAGGACATCTATGAGCGCGAGGGTCTGCTGACGCGCGCCGCGAAGATGGCGAAGCAGTTCGAGGAAGCCGTGCATTCGCTGCGCGGACACCCGAACGTCATCGACATCCGCAACATCGGGCTCGTCGCCGGCATCGAGCTCGCGCCGCGGGCGGGCGCACCGGGGGCACGGGCCTACGAGATCTTCGTGAAGGCGTTCGAGAAGGGAATCCTGATCCGCACGACCGGCGACACCATCGCGCTGTCGCCGCCGCTGATCGTCGAGCCGGCGCACATCGACCAGCTCGTCACGACGCTCGGGGCATTGATCAAGGAGTCAGGCTGAAGCTGCGCAGCAGCTTCAGCCGGACATCTACTCCTCTCCCCAGGGGAAAGTCGTCGCGACCGCGAAAATGACGCGGCCTTCGTTGTTGAAGACGTCGTCCCGGACGACCACGTCGCTCGACGTGTCGACCCAGCGCAACGACAGGTTGAAATGATTGATGTCGTAGCCGACGCCCACCGAGTAGTCGATGACGTCGTCGCCGTTGACGTCGTCCCAGTAGTCGCCGGTGCTCAGTCCCGCGTGCAGCAGGAGCGAGAAGTTCTGCGGCAACGGGAACGTGGCGTTGGCCTCGACGTAGATCGCTGAGGTGTCGCCGTCGGTCGAATCGCCGCCGAAATCGGGCGAATACCAGAGCTTGCCCTCGAACCAGTCCTTGGTGATGCCGCCGTAGGCTTCGATGTAATCGAAGTCGCCCTCGTCGGGATACCCGTAGTACACGAGGCCGACGTCCCAGCCGATTCCCTCTTCGGAGCCGCCCGTGAAGCCGGTGTACACGTCGACTTCGTAGTCGACGTTCGCATCGCCGAAGTCGACGTTGCTGGCCCAGCCGCCGATGTACCAGCCGGATTCGTGTGCGTAGTCGAGGCTCGGCTGAATGGCCGGATCCGTGGCCGACTGACTGAAGCCGCGAAAGTCGTAATCGCTCGTGAGAGTCCAGGTGGATGACACTTCTGCGTTCGCCGCTGCGGCTGCAACGAGCAGCCCGAGCGCAGTCAGAATCCTCACTTGTCTCATGATGAGTCCCCTTTTTATTGCCAGAAAACACGCCCGGTCGGCGGCTCGCTGCGGAAATGCAGCAAGCATGCCAGCCGCCCGCTGTGCGCCCGGCGCGGCGCCGACCGAAACGTGCGCAGTGTACGCCCCACATCAGGGCGAACGCGACTCGTGACGCACTAACAAGCAGCGAAAAGCTATGAAGCAGCGGGCTCGTAAATGACGTAGAGCTTCGCAGTCGGCTCGATCGTTTCCCACGTGCCGACGAACCCAGCCGGAATCACGAAGGAATCGCCCGCTTTGAAGGTCCACTGCTGTCCGCTCGCATCCGCGATGCGAATGCGGCCGCGCGTGATGTGGCAGAACTCGTTTTCGGTGTAGCGGATGCGCCAGCGCCCTGGCGTGCTTTCCCAGACGCCGGAGAAAAAGCGTCCGCCGCTGTCGCTGAAGTAGTTGCGCGTCGTGGTTTGCGGATCGCCCGCGAGCAGCAGATCGGCCGCAGGCCGGCCAACACTGGTTTCGGCTGCGCCGGTGGCGAAATCAACAACACGTATATTGTTGGGCGGAACGATGGCTTCGGTCATGACGATGCTCGCAAGACACATGACATGGCCCTCACTGTAGCAAATGAAAGGGAAGCCGGGCCCTCCCTGGCCCGGCGCCGTGGACCGCCGGAAAAGCAGCGGTCCGGTGCGACCTCCAACCGTCAACGCGATTGCGCGACGGCTGCCGGCGAGGTCGGGCGGATCGAAATGCTCACCCGCCGTTCCCACGCGTACGCCTCCAGATCGTCCTTGGGCGCGGTCGTGAGATCTTCACCGTGTGCCGAGATGCGGATCTGCTCGGGCGCCGCGCCGCCGCCGATCAGCGCGACACGCACTGCGTCGGCACGCGCCATCGAGAGCTCGAGGTTCTTCTCGGACTTGCCGCGCGGATCAGCAAAGCCGTGCAGCTGGATCTCGAGCTGCGGATGCGAGCCGAGCAGCTGACCGAGCTCCGTGATCTTCTGCTGCACGTCGCCTTCGAGCTCCGCCGTGCCGGTGCGGAACATCACGTCCGCATGCAGGCGCGCCGCGAGCGCATCGAGCATTTCATCGCCGCCCGTACGCTCGCTCGCTTTGGCGAGCGCGATGCGCGTGTCGACGAGCTCCTGTTGCAGCTGGTCGGCGCGTGCGATGGCTTCCTTCTCGCCACGCTTGTGCTTGCCCATGCTGTCGCCGACGGTGCCGCCGATCATCAGCCCGATCATGGCGCCCACCGGTCCACCGACGGCCGCGCCGACCGCCGCGCCCGTCGCCAGGCCCGTGCCCTCTTCCTTCGTGAATTTGTTCTCGCCCGCATAGGCGGCGCCCGAGCTCAACGCCAGGGCCACCGCGCCAACCAGCACTTTCCTGAACATGATCCGCCCCTCCTCACCGGTCCTCGTCGTTGCAGCGGGTGACGATTTGCCCGTGGGAGCTATTTAGGGCTGCAATGCGGACCGGATCTGCGGCCGGGGATGGCGGCGCAGCGAAGGATCGTGGCGAATTGTGGCGGCGGCTCTATTTCATCTTGCGATCATCGAGCCCCACACCGCGGGCGATGATCTCTTTCATCACTTCCGACGCGCCCGCGTAGATCCGCGAAACGCGCGCATCCGTGAACATCCGCGAGATGCGGTACTCCTCCATGTAACCCGCGCCGCCGTGCATCTGCAGGCAGTCATCAACGCAGCGGCCTTCCAGCTCGCTGGCGAGCAACTTCGCCTCCGCTGCCATCTGCGGCGTGAGCTTGCCGACGTTGTGCTGCGTGACGCAGTGATCAATGAACGTCTGCAGCACGTCGATCTGCGCGCGCATCTCCGCCATCTTGAAGCGCGCGTTCTGCAACGCGCCGAGCGGCCGCCCGAACACGCGGCGATTGGTGATGAAGTCGTACGTGACATCGAATGCGATCTGCGCATTCGTGATGCACTGGGTCGCGGTGATCAGCCGCTCTTCCGCGAGAAACTGCGTGAGGTAGTAGAAGCCGCGGGTCGCATCGCCGAGCACGTTGGCCTTCGGCACCTTGACGTTGTCGAAGAACAGCTCGGACGTATCCTGCGCCTTGAGTCCGATCTTCTTGAGATTGCGGCCGCGCTTGAAGCCCGCCATGTCGCTCTCGACGAGGAACAGACCGAGGCCGTGCGTTTTGTCCGGCACGGTGCGCGCCGCGACGATGATCAGGTCGGCGATCTGCCCATTCGAGATGTACGTCTTCGAGCCGCTGAGCACCCAGTGATCGCCGCGATCCTCCGCACGCGTCTTCATGCCGGCGAGATCGCTGCCGGCGCCTGGCTCCGTCATCGCGATCGCCAGGATGCATTCGCCTTTGATACAGCGCGGCAGGAAGCGTTGCTTCTGCTCCTCGTTGCCGATCTCGCCGATGTACGGACCGACCAGCCGCGAGTGCAGCGTGTTGAAGAAGCCTATGTCGCCGTAGCGCAGGTTCTCCTCGATCATCACCTGCTCGTAGCGGAAGTCCTTGATGCCGGCGCCGCCGTATTTCTCGTCCGCCCACATCAGCAGGAAACCGTGCTCGCCGCTCTTAAGGAATGCGTCGCGGTCGACGTAACCCTGCTCACGCCACTTTTCAGTGTGCGGTCCGATCTCCTTCTGCACGAAGCGGCGATAGCTGTCGCGGAAAATGTCGTGATCGTGTTCGAACAGCGTGCGCGGCGTGATCGAGGGACTCGTTTGCATTCCATCTGCTCCGGAAAACGAGCGCAGAGTTTACCCCACTGGAATCGAGGGCTTTCTGTCCCTGTAGTCAGGCTTCAGCCTGA
>DATEKT010000159.1:0-33442 GCA_035277305.1 Steroidobacteraceae bacterium
CGAATGCGTTGGATCAAGTGCAGCGCCGGCGAATCCGGCGGGAGGATGCGGGGGTGCTCTTCGCCGGCGAGGAACAGGCGCTCCTGCCCCGGCCGGCGGTCGGCACCCTTGGCCACACCGGCCACGCACAGCCCATCGATCTCGAGCTCCTTCAGGACTGCGATCGCCTCCGCGAGCTGCCCGGGACCGCCGTCGATCAGCAACAGGTCCGGCAGCGGCGCTTCCCCTTTTTTGATCCGCGAGTAACGTCGCGAAAGCGCCTGACGCATCGCCCCGTAGTCATCACCCGGCGCGAGGCCGTCGATGTTGAAGCGCCGGTAGTCGCTCTTGAGCGGTCCTTCGGGCCCGAACACGACGCACGATGCGACGGTTCGCTCGCCCATCGTGTGGCTCACGTCGAAACACTCCATCCGCTTCGGCGGCGCGCTGAGTCCGAACACTTCAGCGACGGATTGCAGCTGCTCCGCCGTCGTCGCCTCGGTTGCCCGGCGCATGTTGAGCCCGATCTCCGCGTTGGTCCGGGCCATCTCCAGCCAGCGCGCTCGCACGCCGCGCACGCCCGAACGGATGCGCACCGAACGCTCGAGCCGCTGCGATAGCGTTGCTTCGAGCAGATCCGCGTCCTCGATCGGCTGACTGATGAGGATCTCGCCCGGCGCGTCGCGCCCCAGGTAGTACTGCGCGAGGAACCCCGAGAGCAGCTCGCCCGCCTCCGCCAGTCCGGCGCGCGGGAAGAAATTCGAGCTGCCGAGATTGCGGCCGCCGCGCACGAACACGATCGAGACGCAGTGATCGCCGCCATGCGAGACGAGCGCAACCGCATCGATGTCCTCGGTCACGTTGCGCGTGACCGATTGCGTCGAATGAATCGCCTTGATGCCGTTGATCTGGTCGCGCAGCCGCGCGGCGCGCTCGAATTCGAGTTTCTGCGCGGCCTCCTCCATGCGCTGCGCCAGATCGTCGATCAGCTCGGCGCCGCGCCCTTCCAACACCTTGATCGCATCCGCCACATCCTGCTTGTAGTTCTCGACCGAGATCAGGACGACGCATGGCCCGGAGCAGCGTTTGATCTGATACTGCAGGCACGGCCGCGAGCGGTTCGCGAAGAACGTGTCGCTGCACGGGCGCAGCAGGAACAACTTCTGCAGCAGGAGCACCGTCTCGCGAGTGGCGCGAGCATTCGGATACGGCCCGAAGAATCTCCCCGGCAGCTTGCGAGTGCCGCGGTAGAAGCTGATCCGCGGATAGTCCTGCTCGGTCGTGATGTAGAGATAAGGAAAGCTCTTGTCATCGCGCAGCGTCACGTTGTACCGCGGCCGATGACGCTTGATCAGGTTGTACTCGAGCAGCAGCGCCTCGGTTTCCGAAGCGGTCGCGGTCACCTCGATGTTCACGATCTGCGAGACCATCGCCATCGTCTTGGCCGCGTGCGCCCTGCTGCCGCTGAAATACGTGCTGACGCGATTCTTCAGGTTGCGCGCCTTGCCGACGTACAGCACCTCGCCGCTCCCGGCGAGCATGCGATACACGCCGGGCCGCTGGCTGAGATTCGCCAGAAAGGGCTTCGGGTCGAAGGCGCTCATGGGTGCGCTAGTTTAGCGCCCGTCCAGGAGCTTCCGGGCGCGCGCGAAGACATCGGCGAACATCTGCTCCGTCAGGCGCCGGGTCTGCGTGTTGTAGCGGCTGCAATGATAGGAATCGAGCAGGATCTGTCCAGCCGGCAGATCGTGCTCGGCGGCATGCGCGAACTTGTACTCGGAGGGTTTGAGAGTCAGGGCGCGCAGCGCGGCGTTGTGAGCGATCGAGCCCAGCGCCAGCAGCACCGTACGCTTGCTCACGCGCGACAGCTCGGCTGTCAGGAAGCGATTGCAGGTGCGGATCTCCGCGGGCGTCGGCTTGTTCTGCGGTGGCACGCACTTGACCGAGTTGCTGATGCGGCAGTCGATCAGCTTCAGTCCATCGTCACGCGACTTCGACGCGGGCCGGCTCGCGAATCCGAACCTGTGCAGCGTGCGGTACAGGAGCAACCCGGCGTGATCGCCCGTGAACGGCCGGCCCGTCGCATTCGCGCCGTGAAAGCCCGGTGCGAGACCGACGATGATCAGTCGCGCCTTCGGATCGCCGAAAGGCGCAACTGGCGCGCAGTAGTAGTCGGGATGCTCCTCGCGGCCTTCGGCCAGAAAGCGCGCGAGACGCGGGCAGTCGGTGCAAGTCCGGTCGAAGATGACGCCGTCGGAGGGCCAGAGCTGGTGAGTCACCAGCGCAGTCTAGCCGATGCACGCTCCCTGCCCTCCCCCGGAGAACGGGGGGGGTTCGGGTGAGGGCGTGTCTTACGCGCGTGCCTTCTGGAACTGCGCTTCCTCGGTCGAGCCCTTCATCGCCGTAACCGACGACTGCCCCGCCGTGACCGTCTGCGTCACGTCGTCGAAGTAGCCCGCACCCACTTCGCGCTGGTGCTTGGTCGCCGTGTAGCCGTCCTTCTCCGCGCCGAACTCCGCTTCCTGCAGCTGCACGTATGCCGCCATCTGCGACGCCTTGTAGCCGCGCGCGAGCTGGAACATCGAGTAGTTCAGCGCATGGAAGCCGGCCAGCGTAATGAACTGGAACTTGTAGCCCATCGCGCCGAGCTCGCGCTGGAACTTCGCGATGGTCGCGTCGTCGAGCTTCTTCTTCCAGTTGAACGACGGCGAGCAGTTGTACGCCAGCATCTTGTCGGGGAACTGCTTGTGGATCGCCTCGGCGAAATGCTTCGCCTCGTGCAGGTCCGGCGTGCCGGTCTCGCACCAGATCAGATCCGCGTGCGGCGCGTAGGCCAGACCGCGTGCGATCGCCTGGTCAAGGCTCGCGTTGACGTAGAAGAAGCCTTCGCTGGTGCGGTCCTTGGACTTGATGAACGGACGGTCGCGCTCATCGACGTCGGACGTCAACAGGTTCGCCGACTCCGCATCGGTACGCGCCACGAGCACCGTGGGAACGCCGCACGTGTCAGCCGCCAGACGCGCTGCTGCAAGCTTGGCGACCGCTTCCGAAGTCGGCACGAGCACCTTGCCGCCCATGTGACCGCACTTCTTCGCGGACGACAGCTGGTCCTCGAAGTGCACGCCGGCCGCGCCGGCTTCGATCATGCTCTTCATGAGCTCGAACGCGTTCAGCACGCCACCGAAGCCCGCCTCGGCGTCCGCGACGATCGGCTTGAGCCAGTCGATCGAGTCGTTGCCTTCAGCGTGATGAATCTGATCCGCGCGCACCAGCGTGTTGTTGATGCGGCGAACGACGGCCGGCACCGAGTTCGCGGGATACAGCGACTGGTCCGGATACATTTCGCCCGCGAGGTTCGCGTCACCGGCGACCTGCCAGCCCGAGAGGTAGATCGCGTCGAGGCCGGCCTTGACCTGCTGCATCGCCTGGTTGCCGGTGAGCGCGCCGAGCGCGTTGACGAACGGCTTCTCCTGCATGAAGCGCCAGAGCTTCTCAGCGCCCAGCCGCGCGAGCGAATGCTCGACATGGACGGTGCCGCGCAAGCGCACGACGTCTTCGGCCTTGAAGGCGCGCTCCACGCCTTTCCAGCGCGGATTGGTTTGCCATTCTTTGCGGAGCTGCTCGGCGGAAAGATGCGTCATGGATGGGTTCTCGCTTCAGTTGATTTCTTGATAGGCCGGCAACGTGATGAACGTTCCGAAGTCCGGCGCGGTGGTGATGCGGTCGATGAGCGTGGCGGCGTGTTCGTAGTTGCCGGCTGCGTAGGCTTTCGCACCCACGACTGCGGCGAGCTTGTCGAGCTCTTCGCGCACGACGCTGCGGAACAGCTCGACGGTCACTTTGCGGCCGTCGTCGAGCTTGCCGGCGGGATGCTTGATCCACTGCCAGATCTGCGCGCGCGAGATTTCAGCGGTCGCGGCGTCTTCCATCAGGTTGTTGATCGGCACGCAGCCGAGCCCGCCGAGCCACGCGGCGATGTACTGGATCGAGACGCTGACGTTGGCGCGCAGACCGCCTTCGGTGATCGTGCCCTTGGGTATCTGCAGCAGGTCCGACGCGCTGAGCTCCACGTCTGCAAGCATCTTCTGCAGCTGGTTCGGCGCCGGCATCAGGCGGTTGAACACTTCCATCGCGATCGGCACGAGGCCCGGATGGGCGACCCAGGTGCCGTCGTGACCGTCGCCCGCCTCGCGCTCCTTGTCGGCGCGCACTTTGGCGAGCGCTTCTTCGTTCGCCTTTGGATCGTTCTTGATCGGAATGAACGGCGCCATGCCGCCCATCGCGAACGCGCCGCGGCGGTGACACGTCTTGATCAGCAGCTTCGAGTACGAGCGCAGGAAGTGCGTCGTCATCGTCACCTGCTGGCGATCCGGCAGCACGAATTCCGGTCGGCGGCTGAACTTCTTGATGAAGCTGAAGATGTAGTCCCAGCGACCGCAGTTCAGCCCGACGATGTAGTCTTTCAGCTCATGCAGGATCTCGTCCATCTCGAACGCGGCGAGGATGGTCTCGATCAGCACGGTCACCTTGATCGTCTGCGGCGCGATGCCGAGCGTGGCTTCGGAATGCTTCAGCACGTCGGCCCACAAGCGCGCTTCACGGTGGTTCTCGAGCTTCGGCAGATAGAAGTACGGGCCAGTGCCACGCGCCTGCAGCGCCGCGTGGTTGTGAAACAGGTACAGGCCGAAGTCGACGAACGCGCCGGGCACCGGCTTGCCTTCCACCGACAGGTGCTTTTCGTAGAGATGCCAGCCGCGTGGCCGCACCAGCAGCGTTGCGATCTGCGAATTGAGGCGGTACTGCTTCCCGTCCGGATTCTGGAACGAGATCTCGCGCGTCACGGCATCGCGCAGGTTGATCTGGCCCTGGATGACGTTGTCCCAGGTCGGCGTGAGCGAGTCTTCGCAGTCCGCCATGAAGACTCTCGCGCCCGAGTTGAGCGCGTTGATGATCATCTTGCGGTCGGTCGGGCCGGTGATCTCGACGCGCCGGTCCTGCAGGTCGGCGGGAATGCTCGTGACCCGCCACTGCGCCTTGCGCACGTCGGCGGTCTCGGGAAGGAAGTCGGGCAGCACGCCGTCATCGAGGCGCTTCTGCAATGTGGCGCGGGCGGCGAGCAGCTCGGCAACACGGTCGCCGAAGCGTCTTGTCAAATCAGCGACGAACGCCAGCGCCGACGGCGTCAGCACGGTCTCGTAACCCGGCTGCATCGGCCCGCGAATTTCCGGCTGATTCTGACTCGACATCGTTGCTGCGCTCCCCAGTGCACCGCCACTGTCTTGCGGTGCTCGCTCAACGCGGAATCCCGGGCTCCGGGTCCGACGGGCAGCACGATAGCTTTTTGCGAGGTGCGGGTAAAATATATGATGAGTTAGAAATTGATACCTGATACATATGGCTCATGGAGCTGCGCCACCTGCGTTATTTCATTGCCGTCGCCGAGGAAAAGCACATGACCCGGGCGGCCGAGCGCCTGGGCATCCAGCAGCCGCCGTTGAGCATGCAGATCCGCGCCCTCGAGCAGGAGCTCGAGGTGCAGCTGTTCCGCCGCAAGCCGCGGGGAGTCGAATTGACCGATGCCGGGGCCGCGTTCCTGGAGCGTGCGCGCGTAATCCTCGATCAGGTTGACCGCGCGCTCGCCACGACGCGTCGCACTGCCCGCGGCGAGCAAGGACGCGTGGTGGTCGGGTTCACGAGCTCGGCGCCCTTCCATCCCTTCGTTCCGCGCATCATTCGTGCGTTCCGCGAAGTGTCGCCGCTCGTCTCACTCGTGCTCGAGGAGAGCGGCAGCAGCGAGCTCGTCCAGGGATTGCACAACGAGGAGATCGACGCCGCATTCATTCGCTCGCCGGTCGCGGATGTCGTTGACCTCACGGTGCGACCGCTGTTGCAGGAGAAAATGGTCGTCGCGCTGCCGAAAGGTCATCCGCTCGCGAGCGGCGGCCGCAGGAAGAAGAGCGCGCAGGCGCGGAGCGCGCCGCTGCCGCTCGCGGATCTCGCCACGGAAACTTTCATTCTGTACAAGCGCCCGGGCGGTCCCGGTCTCTACGACACTATCATCACTGCCTGTCGCGGCGCCGGGTTCAGTCCGCACGTCGGACAGGAAGCGCCGCGCATCATCTCGACGCTCAATCTAGTCGCCGCAGGCCTGGGCGTGTCGCTCGTGCCCGAATCCCTGCGCCGGCTGCAGATGGACGGCGTCGTCTATCGCAAGCTCGCGGACAACGCGCAGCTGACGGCGCCGCTGATTCTTGCGTGTCGTCGCGGCGAGAACTCCGCCTCCGTGCAACGCTTCATCGATCTGGTGCAGACCACGGCAGAACACATCGATGCCGACAGCGAGCTGCGTTGATGTCCGTCGTGCTGTTGTTCAACAAGCCGTTCGAGGTGCTCACGCAGTTCACGAGCACGGACGGCAAAGCGACGTTGCGGGATTTCATCCACGCGCCCGACATGCGACCCGCGGGTCGACTCGATTACGACAGCGAAGGCCTGGTGCTGCTCACCGGCGACGGCAAGCTGCAGGCGCGGCTCGCCGATCCGCGCTGGAAAACACAGAAGACGTACTTCGTGCAGGTGGAAGGTGAGCCCGATGATGCGGCGCTGGCGAAGCTGCGTCGCGGCGTACAGCTGAAAGACGGCAAGACACTGCCGGCCTCGGCACGTCGAGTCGATGAGCCGGCGTGGCTGTGGCCGCGCGATCCGCCCGTCCGCTTGCGCAAGGCCATACCGACGAGCTGGATCGAGCTGACGATTCGCGAGGGTCGTAACCGCCAGGTGCGACGCATGACGGCCGCAGTCGGGTATCCGACGCTGCGGCTGATTCGCTGGTCGATCGGAGACTGGACGCTCGAGGGGCTGGCGCCGGGGAGTTGTCGGGAAGAACAGTCGGGCTGACTCAGGTTCCGGTGTCGGCGATGCGCTTTTCGCGCAGCACGACGATCAGGACGCCGATGAGCGTGACCGCGCCGCCAACGAGCATCCGCGGCGTCATCTGGTCGTGCAACAACGTCACGCCGAAGAAAATGCCGAACAGCGGCGACAGCAGCGTCAGCGGCGAAAGACTCGTCACCGGATAACGTCCGACGAGGTAGAACCACGCCGTGTGTGCGACCAGGCTCGACATGATCGTCGTGAAGAACAACGCGCCCCACCCTGCCCACGTCGCGTTGCGAACCGCGGTCATCTGGCCGGATTCGAGGCCGAGACTCAGCACCAGCAGGATCGAGCCGCCCGCCAGCGCGATCCACGATTGCACTTCCAGGGGCTGGATGCCTTTGAGTCGCTTCAGGAAGATCAGGCCCAGCGAGCTGACGAACGACGAGCACACGACCAGCGCGAGTCCCTCCCAATAGGCGAAGACGCGCGGGTCGAAGCTGATGACCACGATACCGGCAAAGGCCAGCACGATGCCCATGATGCGCCGCCAGTGAATCCGCTCGCCGAGAAACAACACGGACATCAGCGTCGCGAACGGCACGCTCATCTGCGTCGCAACTGCAACCGTCGCAGCGTCTTCGGCGAGAAAGATTCCGGCGAACAGCAATGCGAAGGCGGCAGGTCCTGACAACATCGCCGCCGCGAACAGGTTGGTCATCTGCCCGCGATGGATCTTCAGCATCGGGACCAGGAACAGCGCGAGCGAGCCGAAGCGCATCGCGGTGAAGAAGATCGGCGGGAACTCGCCGACGCCGATCTTCGAAGCGATCAGGTTCAGACCCCAGATCAGGTTCATCCCGATCAGCAGCGCCAGGTCGCGGCCGGCCAGCGAGGTCGACTCACCCGCACTCGAAGAGGTCGCGGACATGCAGGAGGGTCAGCGCGTGTAGCGATGTTTGAGGAATGCGTAGAGCGCGCGGACTGTCTGCGGTTCCGCACCGACCGGACGTCCCGGCCGTTCCTTGCCGTTCCAGCCATACAGGTCGAGATGCACCCAGCTGCGCGCTTCGGTCACGAACCGCTGCAGGAACAGTGCACCGAAGATCGCGCCGGAGAACGAAGAGCTCGCGACGTTGTTGACGTCGGCGATCTTGCTCGACAACTCGTCGTCGTACGCGCTCCACAACGGCATGCGCCAGACCGGGTCGCCCTGCTGGGCGGCGATATCGATCAGCTCGCGCGCCAGCGCATCGTCGGCAGTGAACAGCGCCGGCAGCTCGGGACCGAGCGCGACGCGCGCGGCGCCGGTCAGCGTCGCCATGTCGATCAGCAACTCCGGTTTTTCTTCGTCGGCGAGCGCGAGCGCGTCGCAGAGAATGACGCGGCCTTCCGCATCGGTGTTGCCGATCTCGACGCTCAGGCCTTTGCGTGTCGCGAGCACGTCGCCGGGTCGGTAGGCGTTTGCGGAGATCGCGTTCTCCACGGCCGGGACCAGTAGTCGCAAACGGACCGGCAGCTTCGCGTCCATCACGAGTTGCGCGAGACCCAGCGCGACAGCGGCGCCACCCATGTCCTTTTTCATCAGAAGCATGGAAGCGCCGGGCTTGATGTCGAGCCCGCCGGAATCGAAGCACACGCCCTTGCCGACCAGCGTCACCTTCGGATGCGACGGATCGCCCCATTCGAAATCGACCAGCCGCGGCGCGACGGAAGCTGCGCGTCCGACGGCATGAATTGCAGAAAATCGTTCTTTGAGCAACTCCTCGCCGATGACGACTCGATGACGTGCGCCATAGCGCCGCGCGAGGTCCACTGCTGCCTGCGCCAGAGCATCCGGCGACAGGTCATTGGCAGGCGTGTTGATCAGATCGCGTGCTAACGCGGTCGCCGCTTTCAGTCGCGCTACTTCAGCCGCATCAGCTTCAGCGGGCAGGCGCAGATGCACTGCTCGTTGCGGGTTCGCCCGGCGGTAGCGCTCGAACCTGTATTGCCCATAGGCCCAGCCGAACGCGAATTGCGTTGCGACCCGGGTCGGCAGGGCTTCGGCGAGGTGATAGTCGCCATCCGGCAACCGATCGGGAATTGCAGCGGCCGCCCAGCAGCTCAGCTCTTCGCGCGGATTCCGCCGCCCGAGCCCGACGATCACCGCGGCCGGGCGGCCCTGCGAGCCCGGAACGACCAGCTGTTTGCCGCGCTCCGCCTTGAAACAGTTCGCCGCGCTCCAGTTGCGCGTCGCCTCGTCCTGCGCCACGCGCCACTGGTCGAGGTCATCCTCGTACAGCAGATAGATAGGAATCGAACCGTGGCGTTCTTCGTTGACGGTCATCGGGTGCGCGCGCTGGCAAATGGCATCGGAATCGCTGAGCACGCAGGGTAGCGCAGCTTGACAAGCTCCGCAGCCATATGGTGAATTCCCTGCGATTTTTCGTCTCGCCTTCCCGCCTCGCTAGTGCACCCAATTGGCGCTCGCCGTTGATGCGTTGCGAATGCGCGCATCGCGGACTCTTCGACTCGCCAACATTTTCGCCCAACATTTCGCAGCTGGAGCGCACGTGCAGATCTACTCGCAGAAAGACGTCGACAAGAAGGCCCTCAAGGGGGCTCGCATCGCCATTCTCGGTTACGGCAGCCAGGGCCGGGCGCACGCGCTCAATCTGAAAGACAGCGGCTTCGATGTGGTCGTCGGCGTCCGCAAGTCGGGCGCCAGCTGGGCCAAGGCCAGGAAAGATGGCTTGAAGGTCGCCGAGCCGGTAGACGCCGTGGCCGGCGCGGCGCTGGTTGCCTTTCTGACGCCGGACCTGTCGCAGAAGGATCTGTACAAGGAAGTGGTCGGCGGCATCGGCAAAGGCGCGACGATCCTGTTCGCGCACGGCTTCAACATCCACTTCAAGCAGATCAAGCCGCGCAAGGATCTCGACGTCGTGCTGATCGCGCCGAAAGGTCCCGGCGACCTGGTGCGCCGGCAGTACCAGCAAGGTCGCGGCGTGCCGTGCCTGATGGCCATCGGCCAGAACGCGACCGGTCGCGCCAAGGCCAATGCGCTGTCCTACGCGCATGGCATTGGCGGCACGCGCGGTGGCGTCCTCACGACGACGTTCGCGGAAGAAACCGAAACCGATCTGTTCGGCGAACAGGTCGTGTTGTGCGGCGGAGCAACCGAGCTGGTCGTGAAGGGCTTCGAGACGCTGGTCGAGGCCGGCTACCAGCCCGAAGTCGCGTACTACGAGTGTCTGCACGAGCTGAAGCTGATCGTCGACCTGCTGCATGAAGGCGGCCTGTCGAAGATGCACCGCTTCATCAGCGAGACCGCGAAGTACGGCGACCTGACGCGCGGCCCGCGCATCGTCAACAAGACGACCAAGCGCGAGATGAAGAAAGTGCTGAGCGAGATCCAGGAAGGCAAGTTCGCGCGCCAGTGGATCAAAGAGAATCGCGGCGGCCGCAAGAACTACACGCGGCTGATGAACAAGGATCTGAAGCACCCGATCGAGAAAGTCGGCGTGAAGCTGCGCGACCGCATGCCGTGGTTGCAGCAGTCCCGCGCCTGACCGACTACCAGGAGCACCTCCATGCCGATCACTCAAGCGAAATTCATCTGGCAGAACGGCAAGCTCGTGCCCTGGGAGAAGGCGACGGTGCACGTGCTGTCGCATGCGCTGCACTACGCGTCGACGGTCTTCGAGGGTGAACGCGCGTACGCCACGCCGCAGGGTGTGGCGATGTTCCGCCTGCGCGAGCACACGCGCCGCCTGTTCGACTCCGCCAGGATCTATCGCATCGACATCCCCTACACGCAGGAGCAGATCAGCGCTGCGTGCAAGGAAGTCGTCGTCGCGAATGCGCTGAACCGCGGCGCGTACCTGCGTCCGTTCGTGTTCCGCGGCTACGGCGAGATCGGCGTAGCGCCGAAGGTCATGCCGCCGACCGAGACGGTCATCGCAGCCTTCGAGTGGGGCGCGTATCTCGGCGCCGAGGGCCTGGAGAACGGCATCGACGTCTGCGTCTCGTCGTGGCAGCGGCTCGCGCCGAACACGATCCCGACACTCGGCAAGGCGGCAGGCAACTATCTGTCGAGCCAGCTGATCAGCATGGAAGCGAAGCGGCTCGGCTTCGCGGAAGGCATCGGCCTCGGCGTCGACGGCACGGTGAGCGAAGGCGCCGGCGAGAACCTGTTCCTGATCCGCGATGGCGTGATCTACACGCCGACCATCGTGAACGCGATCCTGCAGGGCATCACCCGTGACACGGTGATGACGCTGGCACGTGCTCATGGCTTCGAGGTGCGGGAGCAGGCGCTGCCGCGCGAGCTGTTGTATCTCGCGGATGAGATCTTCCTGACGGGCACCGCAGCCGAGATCACGCCGGTCCGTTCCGTGGATCACATCCAGATCGGCAGCGGCAAGCGCGGCCCGATCACCGAGACGCTGCAGTCCGCCTTCTTCGGGCTGTTCACGGGCAAGACCCCGGACAAGTGGGGTTGGCTGGATTATTGCGAGCCTGGCGCGGCGCGCGGTGTTGCGGCAGCGGGTTAGGGATCGCCGGCCGCGATGTCTCGCTGAGCAATGATCACCCCGCTGCGTGCCCCGGTTGGCATGCTCTCGCGATGAAACCGAAGACGCTGTTCGAGAAGGTCTGGGAGCAGCACGAGGTCGTGCCCGAGACGGCGGACACGCCTGCGGTGCTCTACATCGACCTGCACCTGATCCACGAAGTCACCACGCCTCAGGCGTTCGCGCAGTTGCGTGAGCAGGGGCTGCGGGTGCGGCGTCCGGATCGCACGCTCGCCACGCTGGATCACTCCACGCCGACCGATCCCGCAGAGGTCTTCGGCCGCGTGCCCATCAAGGTCGAGTCGGCCGCGCGCCAGGTTCGCGAGATGGAGAAGAACTGCCGCGAGTTCGGCGTCGATCTGCTCGGCTTGAGCAGCGAGCAGCGCGGCATCGTGCATGTCATCGGTCCGGAGCTCGGCGCGACGCAGCCCGGCAAGACCATCGTCTGCGGCGACAGTCACACGGCGACACACGGAGCGTTCGGCGCCCTCGCCTTCGGCATCGGCACGACCGAAGTCGGTCACGTGCTCGCGACGCAGTGCCTGCTGCAACGTCGACCGAAGACGCTCGGAATCGAAGTGAAAGGACGATTGCGCGAAGCGGTCACCGCGAAGGACGTGATCCTCGCGATCATCGGTCGCATCGGCGTCTCGGGCGGCACCGGTCACGTCATCGAGTATCGGGGCAGCGCGATCGAGGCGCTGTCGATGGACGAGCGCATGACCGTCTGCAACATGTCGATCGAGGGCGGCGCACGCGCCGGCATGATTGCGCCCGACGAGACGACGTTCGAGTATCTGCAGGGTCGCCCGTTCGCGCCGCAGGGCGCCGCATGGGATCGCGCGGTCGAGCGCTGGCGCACGCTGCGGACCGATGCGGGTGCGAGCTACGATCGCGTCGTGGAGATCGATGCGGACCAACTCGAGCCGATGATCACCTACGGGACGAATCCGGGAATGGTCGTGCCGATCAGCGGCGCCGTTCCCGATCATCCCGGCGACGCGATTCACGCGAAGTCGCTCTCGTACATGGGTCTGCACGGCGGCGAGCCCATGCTGGGCAAGCCGGTGCAGGTCGTATTCGTCGGCAGCTGCACGAACGCGAGGCTTTCCGATCTCGAACAGGCTGCGCGCGTGTTGCGCGGTCGCAAGGTTGCGAGCGGCGTTCGCATGCTCGTCGTGCCCGGCTCGCAGCAAGTCAAGCGCGAAGCGGAAGCTCGCGGCCTCGCGCAAGTGTTCACCGATGCCGGCGCCGAATGGCGCGAGTCCGGCTGCTCCATGTGCATCGGCATGAACGGCGACACGGTTGCGAAGGGCCAGTACGCCGTCAGCACGAGCAATCGCAACTTCGAGGGCCGCCAGGGTCCGGGAGCACGCACACTGCTCGCCAGCCCGCTCACGGCCGCCGCTGCGGCAGTCGCGGGTCGCATTGCCGATCCGCGCGAATTCCTCAGGTCATAGCCATGCAACCGATCCGCACTTTCAGCTCCCGCACGGTCGTGTTGCCGTACACGAACATCGACACCGACCAGATCATTCCAGCCCGCTTCCTGACGACCACGACCAAGGAAGGCCTGGGCAAGCAGGCGTTTGCCGACTGGCGGTACGACGCGACCGGTGCGCCGAAAGCCGACTTCCTGTTGAACCGGCCGGAAGCAGCGGGCTGCACGATCCTGGTCGCAGGCCGCAATTTCGGCTGCGGCTCCTCGCGCGAGCATGCGCCGTGGGCTTTGCTCGACTACGGCTTCCGCGCCGTCGTCAGCACGGAGATCGCCGATATCTTCCGCAGCAACTCGCTAAAAAACGGACTGCTGCCGATCGTCGTCGACGAGCAGAGCCACGCGTGGTTGCTGGAGAACCCCGGCGCGTCCGTCATTGTCGATCTGCAGGCGAGCACGCTCACGCTGCCTGACGGCGTTGCCGTCCAATTTCCGATCGAAGCGTTCGCACGCTACTGTCTGCTGAACGGCGTCGACGAACTGGGCTTCCTGCTGCAACAAGCCCCTGCCATCGAGCGTTACGAGCAGACACACGCATAGGCGGGAATCCGGCGCGCATGGGCATCAAAGCAACGATCGTCGTCCTCGGCGGCGATGGCATCGGACCTGAGGTCACCAAGGAAGGCGTGCGCGCGCTGCAGGCAATCGCCTCGCGCTACGGGCACGATTTCACGTTCGCCGATCACCTGATCGGCGGCGTCGCCATCGATTCGATGCAAACAGCGCTTCCCGCGCAGACGCTGTCCGCGTGCGGCACGGCCGACGCGGTACTGCTGGGCGCAGTCGGTGGCCCGCAGTGGTCGGATCCGAAAGCGAAGGTGCGGCCCGAGCAGGGACTGCTGGCGCTGCGCAAAGGACTGAACCTGTTCGCGAACCTGCGTCCGGTCACGATTCATCCGGCGCTCCTGGACGTGTCGCCGCTCAAGCCGGAGATCCTGCGTGGCACCGACATCGTCGTCGTGCGCGAGCTGACCGGCGGTATCTATTTCGGCGAGAAGCGCCGCACCGAAGAATTCGCGAGCGACCTGTGCACCTACAGCGTCGAGGAAATTCAGCGCGTCACACGTGTCGCGGGGCGTCTCGCGCAAGGCCGTCGCAAGCGCATCGTGTCGGTCGACAAGGCGAACGTGCTCGAAACCTCGCGGTTGTGGCGCGTCACTGTCGAGTCCGTGCTGCGCGCCGAGTTTCCTGACGTCGAGCTCGAGCACATGCTGGTCGACTCCGCGGCGATGCATCTGATCCGTCAGCCGTCGAGCTTCGACGTGATCCTCACCGAGAACATGTTCGGCGACATTCTCACCGACGAAGCGTCGATGCTCGCCGGATCGCTCGGCTTGTTGCCCTCCGCATCGCTCGGCGCCACCACGCTCGGCGTGTACGAACCGATTCATGGCTCTGCGCCGGACATCGCCGGTCGGGGCATCGCAAATCCGTACGCCACGATGCTCAGCGCGGCGATGTTGCTGCGTCATTCGCTCGGTCTGCGCGAGGAGTCCGTGGCTCTCGAAAAGGCAGTCGCGGCGAGCATTTCCGCAGGCGTTCGCACGGCCGATATTGCCGCCGGCGGGACCCCTTCCAGCACCGCGCAAGCAGGGGAAGCCGTAGTCACCCGTCTTCTAGGATAATGACCTAACTATTTGAATTTACATGCTCCACAGACAGGCTCTGTGGACACCCAAGATTCTTGCCCAAAACCCCGCCGATACCGGTTATGATTTCCGCCGGTCGCGGGTTTCCGATCCTTCCGCGCCCTAGCCTTCGGGCCCCAATCTCCATGTCTCGACCCTCGCGGTCGGGGTATCTTTGGTGGAACCGGGACTCATGTCGGGTTAGTCCCCAAGGTCGGTATCGGCTCATCGGGCCGATGTCGCCACGACAAAAGTTCTTCGTTGCCACGTACGGGCCGGCGTTTCGCCGGCCCGTTTTTATTTGTCGCCCGGTTTCGAGTACGCGTCGAGCCACTGCGCGTAGAACGGCGGCAAATCCGTCGAGACGCGCGCTTTGAAATTCGGCGGCCGCTTCTCCAGGAACGCGCGCACTCCCTCCTTCCCGTCCTTCACGCTGGTATAGAACACACCGAGCGAATCGATGCGATGTGCTTCGAGCGGATGCGGCTGAGCGGCATTGCGATACATCATCTGTCGCGTCAAAGCGGTCGCGACCGGCGAGCGATTCTCGACGATGCGCCGCGCGAGCTGCTTCGCTTCCTCGAGCAGTCGCTCTGCCGGATAGACTTCCTTCACGAGACCGCCGCGCTTCGCTTCCGCGGCGTCGAAGATATCGGCGGTGTAGACCCACTCGAGCGCCTGCTGCATGCCGACGATGCGCGGCAGAAACCACGATGAGCATGCTTCCGGCACGATGCCGATCTTGCCGAACACGAAACCGACGCGCGCTTTCTCGGATGCGAGACGAATGTCCATCGCAAGCGTCATCGTCGCGCCGATGCCGACAGCTGCGCCGTTGATCGCAGCGATGACGGGCTTGGCGCAGTCGTAGATTGCGAGCGTCACGCGACCGCCTGTGTCGCGCACACGATGCACGATCGTTGGATCCTGCAACCGCTCGTGCATATCGGCGAGCGTCGGGCGCAATTGCTCGTCGAGACCGAAGACGTTGCCGACCGCCGACAGATCCATGCCGGCGCAGAACGCGCGGCCCGCCCCGGTCACGATCACGGCCCTCACCGCATCGTCGGCGCTCGCGGCACGAAACGCGTCGATCAGCTCTGCCGCCATCTGCGGCGTGAATGCATTGAGCTGGTCGGGACGATTGAGCGTGATCGTCAGGATGCCGTCGCCGAGCTCGTACCGAACCGTCTTGAAGTCCATGGCACCCTTCCGCTAAGCCGCCGCCATCGCAGTCGCCGTTCGCAAGTGCTGGCGGCAATCGCTCACGATGCGCTGGATCAGTTCCGCGCAGGTCGGCACGTCGTCGATCAGGCCGATCACCATGCCCGCGCTGATGACGCCGCCGTCGACCTCACCGCTGCGCAGCGCCACCTTGCCGCGTGCACCGGCAACCAGGTGCCGGACCTCCTCGAACTTGGCGCCGCGCTTCTCCATCGCCACCACTTCGCTGGAGATCGCATTCTTGAAGACGCGCGCCGTGTTGTGCATGGTACGGAACATCAGGTTCGTGTCGCGCTCGCCCGCTCCGACCAGCGCCTGCTTGATGTTGTCGTGGATCGGCGCCTCTTTCGTGCACATGAAACGGGTGCCCATGTTGATGCCCTGTGCGCCGAGTGCCAGGGCCGCGGCCATGCCGCGCCCGTCGCCGATGCCGCCCGAGGCGACGATCGGAATCTTCAGCGCGCGCACCGCGGCCGGAATGAGGATCAGGTTCGGAATGTCGTCTTCGCCGGGATGCCCGGCGCACTCGAAGCCGTCGATGCTGACGATGTCGACGCCGTGGCGCTCCGCCGAGAGCGCGTGCCGCACCGACGTGCACTTGTGCACGATCCTGATCCCGTGCTCTTTCAGACGCGCGACGAAGTCTTTCGGATTGTTGCCAGCGGTCTCGACGATCTTGACTCCGCTCTCGATGATCGCCGCCAAATACTCGGCGTATGGCGGCCGCGTTATCGCCGGCAGGATCGTCAGGTTCACGCCGAACGGTTTGTCCGTCATGCCGCGGCAGCGCTCGATCTCGCGTCGCAGGTCGTCCGGCGTCGGTTGCGTGAGCGCCGTGAGAATGCCGAGGCCACCGGCGTTGGAGACCGCCGATGCGAGTTCGGCATAGCCGACCCACTGCATGCCGCCCTGGATGATCGGATACTCGATGCCGAGCAGCTCGGTGATCTTTGTTCTCATCTGCTGAGTGCGCCCGCGGCGGAGACCGCCACAGAGTACACAAAGCCCACCGGGAAAAGCACGCTCAGCAGAGCTCGAGTCGTCGCGCCTCCGGCTCCGCTGCCACGCGTCGCAACTGCACCGCTGCCGCGCGCTCCAGCCCGCCATGCAGATCCCGGATCAGATCGTCCGCCGCCTCGATGCCGATCGAGAGCCGCAGCAGCGTGTCGGAGATTCCCGCGACGCGGCGCGCGTCCGCATCCATCGCAGCGTGCGTCATCGTCGCGGGATGCGCGACGAGACTCTCGACACCGCCGAGAGACTCAGCGAGCGAGAAGCACTGCAGGCCGTCGAGGAACGCACGCACGTTGCCAAGCCCCCCGTGCAGCTCGAAGCTGAGCATGCCGCCGAAGCCGGATTGCTGAGTGCGCGCCAGCTCGTGCTGCGGATGTGAGCGCAGGCCCGGATAGTGAACGTGCCGGACCGCGGGATGCCCGCTTAGCAAATGCGCGACCAGTGCAGCGTTCTCCGCATGCACACGCAAGCGCGCGTGCAACGTGCGTAGCCCGCGCAGGGTGAGATAGCTGTCGAACGGAGCACCGGTCACGCCAGTACAGTTCGCCCACCACACCAGCCTCTCGTGCAGCTCCGGCGTAGCGGCGATCACAGCACCGCCCACGACGTCGCTGTGACCGTTCAGATACTTCGTCGTCGAATGCAGCACCAGGTCGGCCCCAAGCGCGATCGGGCGCTGCCACACTGGCGACAGAAACGTGTTGTCGACGAGCACCAGCGCGCCGGTTGCATGCGCCTTCTGCGCCAGCGCCCGGATGTCGACGATCCGCAGCAATGGATTGCTGGGCGTTTCGATCCAGATCAGCTTCGGCCCGAGCGCCAGCGCCGCGGCAAAAGCGCGGTCGTCAGTCTGGTCGACGAACTGCACGCGCACGACGCCGCGCTTCGCCAGATTGCTGAACAGCCGATATGTGCCGCCATAGCAATCATGCGGCGCGATCAGCAGATCGTTCGCGGAGAGCAGCTGCACGACCAGGTGCACGGCCGACATTCCCGAAGAAGTGACGACGGCGCCCGTGCCGCCTTCGAGCTCTGCGAGCGCTTCGGCAAGCGCATCGCGCGTCGGGTTGCCGGAGCGCGTGTAGTCGTAGGTACGCTTCTCGCCGAACGCCTCGAAGGCGAACGTCGAAGTCAGATGGATGGGCGGGATGACCGCGCCATGCTGAGTATCGGACTCCAGCGCGGCGCGCACGGCGCGGGTCGTTCCGGATAGCGGCTGAGTCATGTCGCACCTCCCTGCCCTTCGAGGGCAGCCGCGAACACCGGCTGCAATGCTTCGCCTTCCTTCAGGAATGCGTCGTGACCGTACAGCGAAGACAGCTCGACCAGCGATGCCCGGCCATCGAGCCGCGCCTTGAGCGAGCGCATGTCGCCGAGCGGGATCAGCTGATCTTCGATGATCGCGACCAGCGTCACCGGGACGTGAATCCGCGCCGGGTCGACGTGGTGCAGGTCGATGGACTCGGAGAGACAGACGAACGCTTCGGGCACATACGTCGCCGCGTACGCGTCGCCGCGCGCCAGCAGGTAGGACTCGACCGGAAATTGAAACCGGCCATCGATCCGCGCGGGTGCGCCGCTGAAGCGCGCAGCAAACTCCTCGGGACTGCGATACGTCGCCATCGCCAGGGCTCGCGCCAGTCGCAATCCCTCGGGCGCATCGCCATTCTTCGAAGCGTAGCGAACCATCGCGCGCTGCACGCTGCGCCACGCGGTTGCCATAGGATGCGGGCGATCCGCGGCGCTGATCGCGATCGCGTGCTTCACGAGCTGCGGGTAGCGCTCGGCAAACGCCAAAGCCACCATGCCGCCATAGGACGCCCCGACAATCGCGGCGAGCGACGCGCGCAAGTGCTCGAGCACTCGCCGCAGGATCTCGGCCTGGTCGTAGCTGCTGATCGAGGGGAAATTCGTCTGGCCGGCACGAGGCCCGGTCGTCTTGCCGCTGCCGCCGAGAAAGTCGATGCCGAGCACCTGGTATCGCTCGGTATCGAGTGCCTTCTGCGGGCCGATGACTTCACTCCACCAGCCCTTCTCGCTGGTGCCGATGTCCGCGACGACGCGACCTGCAGAGATGCCGCCGAGAGCGGCGACCAGCGGCCCACGCGGATTACCGGTTACTCGCCATGCGACTCGGACACCTTCGAGCCGGCCGCCCAGGTGCAGAACGAGTGGCTGATCCAGTTGCAGGATGCCTTCACGGACCGGCGTGACGGGTACGACGGGCGTCGCCAGGCGGGCAGCATGCACGTCCGTAGCGCTGCGCGCGCCGCCGGCTTGCAATAGCGAAGTCATTGATCGAGTACTCCAAGTCCGCGCCGGCCCCAATGGCCGGACAGGTTTCGCGCATCGCAGAAACCCCACGGAGTACCCGTAGTGGCAGGTCGCCGTGACCGACCGGCCGGCTCCCGCGGGAGCACAGCCAGCTTCACAGCAACTCATCTGTCGGATCGCGGCCGGCTTACGGCCACCCCCGCAGGAGTTGGCACCATTTCGAAGTGGTTAGCTTCGACGGTTGCCCCGGCTTCAAAGGGCCTGACCCTCAGCCGGTCTCGATGAGCGGAGGACAGTCTAGGGGCGGTGTGCGCGCATCGTCAACCGCAAGTCGCGGAAAGGTTGCGATTTCGGCTTGTCTTGGCCGCTCCATTGTATTAGCGTGCTAGTACATTACTACAAGCGACCGGCATGCATCAGCCATGAAAGAGCATCGGGCCATCACCCCCCGCCAGGAAGTGCTGGCGGAGCGGGCGCTGTTCAGCGCCATCCTGACCCTGCGCAGCGTCGAGGAATGCCGGGCATTCTTCCGCGACCTGTGCACCCCGGCCGAGTTGCAGGCGCTTGCGGACCGCTGGGCCGTCGTTGCCCTGCTCCAGCAGGGCGTGCCCTATCGCGAGATCTACAAGCAGACCGGCGTCAGCGTCACGACGGTCGGCCGCGTCGCCCGCTACCTCACGAGCGGCAATGGCGGCTACACGCTCGCTGCCGCCCGCCTCAAAGACCAACGACCCACGTAAGCCGTACAGCCATGCTCGACAAGTCCTCCCGCCTCAAGGTCGCGCTGCAGAAGTCCGGCCGACTGACCGACAACTCGCTCGACCTGCTGGTCCGCTGCGGCCTGAAGTACAGCCGTGGCAAGGATCAGCTCATGTGCTACGGCGAGAACATGCCGCTCGACGTGCTGTTCGTGCGCGACGACGACATACCCGACCTGGTGCAGCAGGACGTCTGCGATCTCGGCATCGTGGGCCTGAACGTCATCGAAGAGAAACGCCTGGCGTTCAAGGCGCGCGGCATCGCGCCGCTGTTCGAGCAGATCATGGTGCTCGACTTCGGCAAGTGCCGCCTGTCGATCGCGGTTCCCGACGGCGTCGAGTACGGCGGGATTTCCTCGCTGCATGGCAAGCGCATCGCCACGACCTACCCGAACATTCTGGCGCGCTACCTGCGCCAGAACGACGTGCAAGCGGAAATCGTGACGCTCTCCGGCGCAGTCGAGATTGCGCCGCGCCTCGGCCGCGCCGACTTCATCTGCGACCTCGTGTCGACCGGCTCGACGCTGGTCGCCAATCACCTCTGGGAAGCCGACACGATCCTGGAAAGTCAGGCTGCGATCATCAGCACGCCGGTTCCGGTTACAACCGAAAAGCAGGAGTGGCTGCACCGGCTGTCGATGCGCATCGACGGCGTACAGCAGGTGAAAGAAAGCAAGTACATCATGCTGCACGCGCCGCGCTCCAAGCTGCCGGAAATCACGAAGCTGCTGCCCGGCAGCGAGTCGCCCACGATCGTGCCGCTGGATGGTGCGAGCGATAAGGTCGCGGTGCACGCGGTCTGTCGCGAAACTGTGTTTTGGGAAACGCTCGAGAGCCTGAAGAGTGCAGGCGCGAGCGCGATCCTGGTGCTGCCGGTCGAGAAGATGCTCGCGTGACAGTGCCGATTCTCAATTGGTCGTCGCTCGCGGCGGAACAACGCCGTCAGGCCCTGCTACGCCCTGTGCAGCAGGACGGCGCGGCCCTCCACGAACGCGTGCGTGAGATCGTGCGCGAGGTGCGTGAGCGCGGCGATTCTGCATTGCTCGAATTCACGCGGCGCTTCGATGGCGTCGCGTTGCAGGCAATCGAAGTCACCACGGCGGAGTTTGCAGCGGCAGAGACGGCGCTGAATGCGGAGCAGCGCGTCGCGATCGACCGCGCCATTGCAAACGTCCGACGCTTCCACGAAGCACAAATCGATGATCCTTTGCGGGTCGAGACCGTCCCGGGCGTCGTGTGCGAACGGCAGTTTCGACCGATCGACGCCGTCGGGCTGTATGTGCCTGCCGGAGTCGCTCCCCTGCCCTCCGCAGCGATCATGCTCGCGGTGCCGGCGCGAATCGCAGGGTGTCCGACCCGGATCATCTGCACACCGCCGCGTCGCGATGGCACCGCCGATCCTGCGGTGCTGACGATTGCGAACCTCTGCGGCGTGCGTCGTGTTTTCAAACTGGGCGGCGCACAGGCGATTGCCGCGATGGCCTATGGCACTGCCACCGTGCCCAAAGTCGACAAGATCTTCGGTCCCGGCAATGCATGGGTGACCGCCGCGAAGTTGCAGGTCGCCAATGATCCTCAAGGCGCGGCGCTCGATCTGCCCGCCGGACCTTCCGAGGTGCTCGTGATTGCAGATGCGACTGCACGCGCAGAGTTCGTCGCTGCCGATCTTCTGGCGCAGGCCGAGCACAGCGCCGATGCCCAGGTCATATTCGTCACGACATCAAGTGCGCTCGCTGAAGCGACTGCTGCGCAGGTCGAGGCACAGATGCGCGAGCTCGGCCGCGTCGACACGCTTCGGCAGTCCATCGAGCATGCGCGGCTGTTCGTTGTCGACACGCTCGATGCGGCGCTCGAGATCAGCAACACCTACGCTCCCGAGCACCTGATCCTGCAAGTCGCGAACGCCCGTGACTGGCTGCCGAAGGTCCGCAACGCCGGCTCCGTGTTTCTCGGCGCATGGACCCCGGAAACGATGGGCGACTACTGCAGCGGCACCAATCACGTCCTGCCGACCTATGGGTTCGCGAAGGCGTATAGCGGTCTGTCGCTGCACGATTTCCTCAAACGCATGACGGTGCAGGAGCTGACTTCCGAGGGCCTGCGCGAGCTGGGCCCGACGGCGATCACACTCGCTGCGCTCGAAGGACTCGACGCGCATGCGAACGCAGTGCGCGTACGCCTCGCGGCGCTGGATCGGAGTCCCGCATGAACCCGATTCTCGAACTGGCGCGGCCGGACATCCTGTCGTTGCAGCCCTACCAGCACGCAGCATGGGAGCCCTCGCTCGAACGGATGCATGCGAACGAAATGCCCTGGCGGGCGAGCGGCGATACGTCACTGGCCGGGCTCAACCGGTATCCGGAGCCGCAGCCAGCGGAGCTCATCGCGCATCTTTCAGCGCTGTACGGCGTGCCGCCCGACAACGTCCTCGCGGGACGCGGCAGCGACGAAGGAATCGACCTGCTGGTCCGCGCGTTTTGCCGCGCCGGGCAGGACTTCGTTCTCATCTGCCCGCCGACCTTTGGCATGTACAAGGTTTCGGCTCGCATCCAGGGCGCGGGCATCGTCGAAGTGCCTTTGCTCAAGGAGCGTGGCTTTGCACTGGACACTCAGGCGGTTCTGGATGCATGCCGCCCTGGCGTGAAGCTGCTGTTCCTCTGCACTCCGAACAATCCTACCGGCAACGTCCTCGATCGCTCCGCCATCGAGTCGCTGTGCGAATCGTTGCGCGAGCGCGCGATCGTCGTGGTCGATGAGGCCTACATCGAGTTCGCCGGCGCCGCGAGTCTCATCGACCGCCTGGATCGCCACGCCAATCTAGTGATCCTGCGCACGCTGTCGAAAGCCTACGCACTCGCCGGCGCCCGCTGCGGCGCTCTCCTCGCTCACGCCGAGATCGTCAACCTGCTGGCTCGCGTGATTACGCCGTATTCGTTGCCCACGCACACAATCGAAGCAGTGCTCAAGTTCACGGATGCGACGCACCGCGCGGAGTCGCAGCGGCGTATCGCGGCCATCCACGCGGAGCGGGCGCGTTTGAGTGAGCAGCTCAGCCGCTTGCCCGCCATCCGGCGCGTCTGGCCGAGCGACTCGAATTTCATCCTGGTCGATTGCGTCGATGCCGATCGCGTGTTGCGCGGCGCCGTCGCCGTGGGTCTCATCATCCGCGATCCGCGCTCGCAGCCGGGCCTCGGCAGCAGCCTGCGCATCTCGGTGGGTACGACCGAGCAGAACGATCGACTCCTGCAAGGCATCGCGCAGTCGACCGGAGCCGCAGCATGAGCTCGCCACGCGTCATCTTCATCGATCCGCAGCTGCTCGAAAGCTACCTGCGCGCCGGACAGATCGATCCCGGTCAGGCCTGCTTCATCGGCAAGCGAGACGCGGACCTGGAGCTCGCGCGCAAGCTCGGCATCGAGAGCATTCGGGTCGCCGACGACACCTTCACGCCGCTCGCGCGCCGCACAGCGACGATCGCGCGCAAGACGAAAGAAACGGACATCAGCGTCGAAGTCCGGCTCGACGAAGAGGCGCCGATTCGCGTCACCACGGGCATCGGCTTCTTCGATCACATGCTGGAGCAGATCGCAAGGCACGGCGGGTTCTCGCTGCAGCTGTCGTGCACGGGCGATCTGCACATCGACGAGCATCACACCGTCGAGGACTGCGCTCTCGCGCTCGGACAGGCACTGAAGGCGGCGCTCGGCGACAAGCGCGGGATTCAGCGCTATGGCTTCCTGCTCCCGATGGATGAAGCGCTGGTACAGGTCGCCATCGATCTGTCGGGCCGTCCGTACTTCGTGTTCGAGGGCGCCTTCGGTCGCGACCAGGTCGGCGAGCTGCCGACCGAACTCGTGCCGCACTTCTTCCGCTCGCTGGCGGAGACGCTCGGCGCCGCGATCAACATCAAGGTCACGGGCGAGAACACGCATCACATGATCGAAGCCTGCTTCAAGGGCGTCGGACGCGCGCTGCGCCAGGCGATCAGGATCACGGACACGCAACTGCCGAGCACCAAGGGAACGTTGTGATACGGCTGGCGATCATCGACAGCGGCGGTGCCAACATCGCGTCGTTACGCTACGCGACCGACCGGCTCGGCATCGATTCCACGATCACGACCGACGCGCAGACGCTGCAAAAGGCTACGCACGTGATCCTGCCCGGTGTCGGCGCCGCGGCCGACTGCATGGAGCGGCTGCGCAGCGCGAACCTGGTCGAGACGATTCGCGCGCTGCGCCAGCCGTTGCTGGGCGTGTGCGTCGGCATGCAGCTCTTGTTCGAATCTTCCGAGGAAGGCGACGTTGCCTGTCTCGGGTTGTTGCCGGGACGCGTGCAGCGCTTCGCCGATCGCGACGGCCTTCCGGTGCCGCACATGGGCTGGAACCAGCTGGAGTTCACATCGCCCTCGCCGCTTCTGGACGATGTGGCCAGCGGCGACTACGTCTATTTCGTGCATAGCTATTGCGTGCCTGTGAGCGCAAATACGATCGCGACGACGACGTATGGCGAGCGCTTCGCCGCGGTCGTCGGCCGCGGCAAAGTATTCGGTGCGCAGTTCCACCCCGAGCGGTCGGCGCAGACCGGCGCGCTGCTGCTGCGCAATTTCCTGCTCGTGTCATGAGGGACGTGCCATGAAGGGACTGGCTACGATGGAGCTGATACCGGCCATAGATCTGCGGGACGGACGCTGCGTGCGCCTGCTGAAGGGCGACTTCGCTGCGGAAACTATTTATTCGGACGATCCGGCGAGCGTGCTCGATGGCTATCGCGCGCTGGGAGCGCGCCGCGTGCACATCGTCGATCTCGACGGTGCGCGCGACGGCACGCAACCGAATCGCCCGACTGTTCTGCTGCTCGCGAAGAGCAGCGGCGTCAAGCTCCAGGTCGGCGGCGGTCTGCGCACGATCGAGCGCATCCGCGAGTTGTTCGATGCCGGCGTCGACCGCGCCGTGATCGGCAGCGTTGCGGTCACAGATCCTGATCGCGTGATGACCTGGATGTTCGAGCTCGATCCGCGCCGCTTCGTGCTCGCGCTCGATGTCCGCCTCGATGCTGCGGGCGTGCCCCGGCTCGCGACGCACGGCTGGCAGCAGACCAGTCCGGCGATACTGTGGACGTTGATCGAGCGTTTCATGAATGTCGGTCTGACTCACGTGCTCTGCACCGACATCAGCCGCGACGGCACGCTCGGCGGCCCGAACCTGGCGTTGTACTGCGAAGCCGTCCGCCGCTATCCGGAATTGCAATGGCAGGCCTCCGGCGGTATAGCTGCCGCCCGCGATCTGCGCTCGTTGTCGGAGTGCGGCGTCGCGGCGGCGATCAGCGGCCGCGCGCTGCTGGAAAACAAGATCTCTCCCGAGGAGCTGCGGCCATTCTTGCCAAACGCATCATCCCCTGCCTCGACGTAAGAGACGGCCAGGTCGTCAAGGGCGTGCGCTTCCGCGACCACGTGGTCGTGGGCGACATCCTCGAGCTGGCGCAGCGCTATCGCGAGCAAGGCGCGGACGAGCTGGTGTTCTACGACATCACGGCGAGTCCCGACGGCCGCTCGGTCGACCGCAGCTGGGTACGCCGCGTGGCGGCGCTCCTCGACATTCCGTTCTGCGTCGCCGGCGGCATCCGCAGCGTCGCGGAAGCGGAGCAGGTCCTCGGCGAGGGCGCGGAGAAGATTTCGATCAATTCACCGGCCCTCGCGGACCCGGAGCTGATCGACCGCCTCAGCGCGCGCTTCGGCGTGCAATGCGTCGTCGTCGGCATCGATAGCCAGTCGATCGACGGCGAGTACTACGTCTACCAGTTCACTGGCGATCCCAATCGCACGCGGAATACGGCGCGTCGCACACATGACTGGGTAAGCGAAGTCCAGACGCGCGGCGCGGGCGAGATCGTGCTCAATTGCATGAACAGCGACGGTGTGCGCAAGGGCTACGACATCGCACAGCTCGCGTCCGTCCGGCGAATCTGCAAGGTGCCGCTGATCGCGTCCGGCGGCGCTGGCACTCCCGGGCATTTCGCCGAGGTGTTCAACGAAGCACGCGTCGACGGCGCGCTGGCGGCAAGCGTGTTCCATAGCAGCACGCTGCAGATTCCAGAGCTCAAGCAGTTCTTGCGCAAACAGACGATCGAGGTGCGCCCATGAAGCTGGATGAGGTTGCCGCGCTCGACTGGAGCAAGCACGAAGGCCTGATGCCGGCAGTCGTGCAGGACGCGCGCAGCGGCCAGGTTCTGATGTGCGCGTACATGAACCGCGAAGCGCTGCGGATGACGCTGGCGGAAAAACGGGTAACGTTCTTCAGCCGCAGCCGCAGTTGCTTGTGGACGAAGGGCGAGACGTCAGGTCACTGGCTGAACGTCATCGACGTCGTGACCGACTGCGATCAGGACACCGTGCTGGTGCTCGCGAATCCCGAGGGGCCGACCTGTCATCTCGGCACGCAGAGCTGCTTTGGCGATGAGCTCGCGACGGATGCCGCCGAGCTGTCGTTCCTCATGCGACTCGAAGCGACGATCGCACAGCGGATCAGCGCCCGGCCGGAAGGCAGCTACACGGCGCGCCTGTGGTCGGAAGGCCCGACGCGCATCGCGCAGAAGGTCGGCGAGGAAGGCGTCGAAGTTGCGCTTGCTGCCGTGACGCAGGACGACGAACGGCTCGTCGGAGAATCGGCGGACCTGCTGTATCACCTGGCGCTGCTGCTGAAGAGCAGGAATCTCTCGCTCACCAGCGTCGTCCGCGAGCTCGAGCAACGGCACAAGGCGAAATAGCCTAAAAAAGACCGGCTAGATGACGAACTCCTGTGCCGGCTCGCGCAGGTTGTAGCGCGAGCTCATCGAGCGGCCGTACGCGCCGGCGGTTGCGATCAGCAGGATGTCGCCTTCCTCGGTCGGCGGCAGCAGGCGATCGAGACCGAGCTGGTCGCCCGACTCGCAGATCGGACCGACGACGTTCACGACCTCGGTCGCCGGATCGTCGAGGCGGCTGAGATTGAGGATCTCGTGATGCGCGCCGTACAGCGACGGGCGGATCAGAGAGTTCATGCCAGTGGCGACGCCGACGTAGTGGACTTCGCCTTTGCCCTTCAACTGCGTCACCTGCGCGAGCAGCACGCCCGCTTCGGCGACGAGGAAGCGACCCGGCTCGATCCACAGCGAGAGTTTCGGATGGGCGGCCTTCAGCGCGGCGAGCGTGGCGCCGAACTCCGACAGCATCACTCCCTGCTGGCCGAGCCGCTCCGGTACGCCGAGTCCGCCGCCAAGGTCGACAGTGCGAACGTCGCGGAAGCGCTGCGTGAGCGCGGTGAGCGTGTCGCCGACCGATTGCCAGTTGTCGACTGTGAACACACCGCTGCCGGTGTGAGCGTGGAGACCGACGATCTTCGCGCCCGCGGCTTTCGCCAGGCGCTCCAGCTCTTCGACCTCGAACAGCGGCACGCCGAATTTCGAGTGCACGCCCGCCGTCCGCACCTTGTCGTGATGACCGCGGCCGTGGCCGGTATCGATGCGCACGAACAGCTCGCGACCCTTGAACAGCTCCGGCCACTGCCTGAGCGGATGCAGGTTGTCGAGCGTGACCCAGATGCCCTGCTCCACCGCCCATGCATACTCCGCGCGCGGCGCGAAGTTCGGCGTGTAGAGGATGCGCTTGCGATCGATGCCCTTGAAGGTCGCGACGACGTGCTCGACCTCGCCACGCGACACGCATTCGAAGCCCAGACCCTGCTCGTAGAACACCTGCAGGATCTGCGGATGCCAGTTCGCCTTCATCGCGTAGAAGACGGCATCGATGCCCGGCAGCGCTTTCAGCGCCTGCGCGCGCGTCTTGAGCGTTTCGCGGTCGTAGACGAACGCGGCGCCGTGCTCGCGGCCGAGCGTCAGCAGCTCGTTGCGGCGGTCCTGCCACCATTGCCGCACGGCGACAGCGCTCTTGTCGGTGCCGCCGTACAACTCATCCCAGGTCGGACCGAGCACGCGATCGGCGGTCATCTTGCGGATCGCGATCTCGTGCAGCCGCGCGACCAGCCGGTCGCCGTGCGCTTCGTCGATCACGAAGGTGATGTTGAGGTCGTTGGCGGCCTGCGTGACCAGGTAGATCTTCTGCTCTTCGAACAGCTCGAGCGCTTCGCCGAGCCGGTGCAGGATCGCGCGGATGTTGCGGCCGACGAGGCTCACGGCCGCGCACGGGCCGATGACTTCGACGCGACAGATGCGGCCGAGATCGGCGATGAGCGCATCGAGCGTGGCTTTGTCGAGCGCGTTCGCCGCGGGGTCGAGTGACACCGTGACGCTGGTTTCCGACGTCGACACGAGATCGATCGACAGGCCGTGCGACTTGAAGACGGTAAAAGCGTCGGCGAGGAAGCCGACCGAGTGCCACATTCCGACCGTTTCCATCGAGATCAGCGTGATGTTCTTCTTGATCGTGACCGCCTTGACCTGCGCATCGACATTGCCGCCGTGCGTGGTGATGACGGTGCCTTCGAGCTTCGGCGTCTGCGTCGCGTAGACGTACAACGGAATGCCGTACTGCTTGACCGGCATGATGCAGCGGGGATGCAGAACCTTGGCGCCGCTGCTGGCAATTTCCTGCGCTTCGTCGTATTCGAGCGCGCGCAGCAGCCGCGCGGTGGGGACCGAACGCGGATTGGCGCTGAACATGCCCGGCACGTCGGTCCAGATCTCCAGGCGGCGCGCCTGCAACTTGGCCGCGAAGTAGCTGCCGGAAGTGTCGGAGCCGCCGCGCCCGAGCAGCACGGTGTCGCCGCTCTCGTCGCTGGCGATGAAACCTTGCGAGATCCAGACGGTGCCCGGCGTGGACCAGCGCTGCTGCAGATCCGGATCGGGGTCGTACGCGCACGTTGCAGAGAGATACGTCGCGCGCATGCTGGCGTTGCGCCGCGGCTCGGCCTTGATCACGGCGCGGGCATCGACCCACTGCACGTCCAGCCCCTGCGAGGTCAGGAACGCGGCGCCGAGACGCGTCGCCATCAGCTCGCCCTGCGCCATCACGCGGGCGCGCAGCCGCTCGCTCACTTCGCCGACCAGCGCAATGCCGGCCGCGATCTGTCGCAAGCGTTTGAACTGCTCTTCGAGCTCCGGGCTCGGAATGACGCCGAGATCGCGCGCCAGGTCGCGATGGCGCTGCTCGATCTGCTCCATGACCGGTTGCCACTCGTTGCCGAGGGCAAGGACGAGCAGCTGCTCGAGACGATCAGTGATGCCGGAGAGAGCGGAATGGACGACGACGGGCCGCAGGCCTTCGGCGAGGCGATCGCGCAGCACTGCAGCGATGTTTTTCCAGTTCGCGACCGAGGAAACGCTGGTGCCGCCGAACTTCAGCACGACCCACGGCGAGGTGCCGGGCGTCGGATCAGCCATCGTCATGGTGTTCCCCAATGAGCCGCGGATCCCATTACCGCGGACGGCGCAGTGGCACAGGCCTCAACCGGCCGGCGCTGCGCCTGAAAAGCTATTCGCTTTCGAAGTCTTTGAGTTCTTTCTGCAGGCGCCGCTCCGCCAGCACATCCTCGAGCTTGCTCCACGCGGCCTTGCCCTTCTTGGCCTGAGCGGCAGCGCTGGGGCGCGCCCGCCGTCCGACCGGATCGATGAACTTTTCGTAACTGGAGCTCTCGTCGCTCTCGGCTACGAAGTCCTCGTCGAGATCGAAATGGTCGTCGTCTCTCTCCACCATGGCGATTCCTAAAAAAATTCGATCAAAATCAACTAGATCGGAACCCCGGCGGGGCCGGAAGCCTGCGGACTATATACGATGCGCCAGCGTTTTCAATGGCCGGACCGTTCCGCGGATTTCCAACCCCTGCCCGGCCTTAGACTGGGTCCGCAATCTTAGTTCTGCAAGGGACGCCCCGGACGGGCCCGCACAGCGGTTCAGCGGGCAGAGATGGTGACGGGCGCGCCCCGGCCCAACCCCAGGGCTTCGGCGGCGCTCTGCTCGGCCCGGGCGATCTCGATGACCCCGAAGGAATTCACCAGGGCGAGAAATTGGCCCGGCTGGACGTCGCCGTAGGTTCGCCGCACGGGCAGCGTGTGCCCGCCGGTGCGGACGACGGGCGCGGGGAAGTTGCTGATCAGCTCGGCGTCGATATTGGTGATCAGGTTGCCGAAGTGGTCGATGGTGATGATCACGCCGCTGACCTGGTCCGTCGTGACTGCCGGCTCCTCGACCCACGACGGCACGATGTCCGTGGTCTTCGGCCCGAGATCGGCCGGCGCTATCCGGCCGGCGGCGAGCTCCGCCGCGAGCGGCGCGAAAATGTCGCGGCCATGGAAGGTGGCGCTCGGCAGCGGCAGCTTGAACTTCGAAATCGCGCGCGGCGTGTCGAGTCGAAAGATGGACGAGGCGCTTGCCCGGCCCACGACCGGCGCGAGCAAACCATTGTCCGGCGCGAGGAATGCGTGTCCTCCCGCTACGACGACGATGATGTCGCGCGACGTGCCGACACCCGGATCGACGACCGCGACGTGCACGGACCCCGTCGGGAAGTAGGAGTACGCACGCGCGAGCCAGAACCCCGCCTCCGCGGGCCAGTACACCGGCACTTCATGCGTCACATCGATGATTCGCGCGGCGGGCAGATGCGAGAGCATCCGGCCCTTCATGGTCGCGACGAACGGCCCCTGGTGACCGAAGTCCGTCGTGATCGTGATGACGCCGCAGGCGGTGAACATGGATCGGCGCTACGCCTCGTACTCGACGCGACCGAAGTCCTGCACGACGACGTTGCGCTCGCTCGCGACGAGGCGAAACGCCGCTTCGCCGCGACCGACGTTCCAGATGTCCGCGTGCAGCGCCTCGCCGGGATAAACGGGACTCGTGAAACGCACATCCAGGCGGCGCAGCCGTCCGGGATCGTCGCCGCACAGTACCTTGATCAACGCGCGACCGAGCGTGCCGTATCCGCCGAGCCCGTGCAGGATCGGTCGATCGAAGCCGGCGCTGCGCGCGACATCCGGATCGATGTGCAACGGGTTGTAGTCGCCGGAGAGACGATAGATGAGCGCCTGGTTCAACGTCACCGGCAGATTGGCCTGCAGATCGGCTGTGCGATCGGCGGGCACGGGCCGTGGTTTCGGCGCACCTTCGCTCTTGCCGCCGAAGCCGCCGTCGGCGCGCAGGAATGCAACATTGCCCATCGTGACCAGCAGGTCGCCGCTCGACGCCTCGTACAGGCGGCGCGTCATGTACATGATCGCGCCCTTCGCTGCGCCCTTGTCGTAAATCTCATCGATCTTGGCTTCGCTCACGACCGTGCCTTCGACGGGCAGCGGCTTGTGCATCTCGAGCGTTTGCTCGGCGTGCAACAGCATCCGGTACGTGATGCCGTATGACGGATCCGACAATCGCATCGCTCCAGCCGCGAGCGTCACCGCGAGCGTCGGCAGCGCGACCAGGTTTTTTTCGTAGACGTACTTGAGCTCGTTGGGATCGCACGGATCGAGTGCGCCGACGCCGACGCCGAGCGCGTACAACATCGTGTCCCTGCGCGCGTACGTCTGTCGTACGGGCTCGAACGTCGTGCTCATCAGCTTGTCGTAGTTGAGCGGCATGGCGAGACGCTTGGGTGCTGTCGGTGGAGGCCGATAGTACCGCCATCCATCGGCTTCCGTGCTAGCATCTTCGCGCGCATGTGACTGGCGTAAATGGGATCAACCATTGGGAAGCATGCGCGCAGGGGTCCGCCCTGCCGACGGCCGCTCGCCTGGGCACTCGTCCCACTCCTGAAAACCGGAGCGCCGTCATGCAAATCTCTTTCGACCGCCTCGAAGCTGCCGATCCCGATGTATTCGCCGCCCTGTGCGACGAAGAACAGCGGCAACGCGATGGCATCGAGCTGATTCCCTCCGAGAACTATGCGTTCCCCGAGGTCTACGCGACCAACGGCAGCGTCTTCGCCAACAAGTACTCCGAAGGCTATCCAGGGCGACGCTACTACGGCGGCCAGCAGTTCACGGACCGCATCGAAGTGCTTGCCGTCGAACGCGCGAAGGCATTGTTCCGCGCCGAGCACGCGAACGTGCAACCGCTCAGCGGCTCGCCGATGAACCAGGCCGTGTACATGGCGTGCCTGGATCCGGGCGACACGGTGCTGGCGATGGACCTCTCGCACGGCGGACACCTGACGCACGGTGCGCCGGTCTCGTGCATGGGCAGGATCTTCAACTTCGTTCGCTATCGCACGCTGCCGGTGCGAGGCGACATCGACTATGACGGTCTCCGCGAGACCGCGAGGCAGGTGAAGCCGAAGATCGTGCTGTGCGGACACTCGTCGTATCCGCGCGAGTTCGACTACGCACGCTTCCAGTCGATCGCCGATGAAGTCGGCGCGCTCACGATGGCGGATGTCTCGCACCTCGGCGGCCTGATCGCCGGCGGCGCACTCGCAAACCCGCTCGACGCAGGCTTCGACATCGTGACGACGACGACTCACAAGTCGCTGCGCGGTCCGCGCGGCGGCATGATCCTGTGCAAGTCGAAGCTCGCCCAGAAGATCGACCAGGCGGTCTTTCCAGGCATGCAAGGCGGCCCGCACATGAATGCAGTCGCCGGCATCGCCGTGACGCTGAAGCTCGCCGCGCAACCCGCGTTTCGCACGTACGCGAAGCAGGTGCTCGCCAATGCGCAGGCGCTGGCGAAGGAGCTGCAGCAGCACGGTTGCAAGCTGATCACAGGCGGCACCGAGAATCACCTGATGGTCATCGACACGATCCAGTCGTTCAGCATCGACGGCCGCGTCGCCGAGCAGGCGCTCGACGACGCGGGGCTGACGGTGAACAAGCAGGTGATCCCCGACGATCCGCGGCCGCCGCTGCGCCCGAGCGGCATTCGTCTCGGCACACCGGCGCTGACGACTCGAGGCATGAAGGAAGCCGAGATGTCGCACGTTGCGCAGTGGATCATCGAGGCGATGCGCTCGCACGGTACAGCGTCGAAACTAGAGAAGCTTCGACGTGCGGTATGTGACCTCTGCGGACAATTTCCGGTGCCCGGGCTTTGACCAACACGTCACGCAATAAACGAGTCAAGATGTACTACCAATTCCTTCAAGTGCGGAAGTCGTTCCGGGAGCGTCAAGTAGAGGGCGTCGTAGTCAATTACTTCGACTGTACGAAGAACCTGGTTTCGTCGCTTGCGATACGCTTTTCCGACTGACGCATAAATCCTATGCAATAGGTCCGACGGCCAAATGACGGTCTCGGCGCAGTCGGTTTGGGGATCGAAGCCGAATGTAGCTCCGAACTGCGTCACATCGAGCTTAGGATCTATCTTGGCGAAATGAGTGTGATCTTGGAGAAACCAGGCTTCGATTTCCGCCACGGATAGGAGGATGTGTGTCGGGACCTGTGAGACAGGTACGCGAGTCCTAAGCATCATCTTGACGCGTGCAATGTCTGCTAACGGTTTTGGATGCAGGTCGCGCAATCCTAGAATGAGACTGTACCCGGCGTTAATCAACGTCGGCCTTTGCTCCAAAATAGTAGATTTGACGGTTTCGTCATTTCCGCAGTCATAAATCAACACGAAGTGGCGCGCCGCCTGGCTAGCTGGCGGCGCAATCTGCTGAAGGATCACAAGTGCGTTGGATCTGTGGCTCTGGAGAGAGAACACCACATTCTTAGATC